>NZ_FMHW01000001.1 GCF_900090325.1 Micromonospora pallida
CCGGCCTTGCTCCCACCGCCCGTAGTACGGGCTGGCCGGATTCCTCGGCGTGAACAGGTTGTCGCCGTTCTTCAGCGCCCAGCCCATCTCGGTGGGCCTGATTTCCGCAGTCTCGTCCTGCCGCCGATCGTGACCTCCACGGCCTGGCCGCCGTCGCCGTAGTGCACCCGGTCCGTGATGTCCGTGTAGACCAGGGCCGGATCGTCCGGGTCATGGTCCAGGCCCACGCGCACGCTGATAGTCGGGTCCGCCACTGCCCCTCCGCGCCTACGTCGTCGTGCTCATGCCCAGGTAGCGGCCCACGACTGGCCACGCAGTGATGCGGCGTCGATCACCTCGTCCTTGATCTGCCGGCCGTCCGGTGGCGACGATGAGCCGCAGCACCCCGATACCGGCGGTCGCCCCGCCGCCGTCGGCGAGCGGCTGGACGGTCGCCCCGCGGCCGAGGTGCACCAGCTCCGGACGCGCTCACCCACCACGGCCGTGCCGGCGCGCAGGATGTGACCGCCCTCAGCGAGGTACGGGATGTTCGGGGTGGAGAGGGTGACACTGGGGATGCCCATGCCCAGCACCGACCCGCCACCGAGGGTCAGGCTGAAGTTGTTCCACTTGCCGATCATCCAGTTCAGGGCGCTGCGGAATGCATCCTTGATCCCATCGAACATGCGCGCGCCTTCGCTCGGATCCGCCCGGTAGCCCACTGAGGAAGCTGACGACCTGATCGAACTTGTCGGTGATCCAGCCCCAGGCGGATTTCACCCCGTCAACGATGCCGTTCCACAGTCCGGCGAAGAACCTGCCCACCCCGGTCCAGAAGCCGGAGAAAGACGGCCCACCAGGTTTGGAAGGCGGCGACCAGGAAGTCCCACACGGCCAGTGCGGCGCTCTTGATGATCTCCAGGCCCCGATCCAGAAGTTCCGGAAGCCCTCGAATTTCATCCACAGGCCGACGACCAGGGCGATAAGGCCGATGACGGCCAGGATGATCAGGCCGACGGGGTTGAGCATCATGGCGACGTTGAGTGCGATCTGAGCGGCGGCCCAGAGCTTGGTGCCGAGCACGACCAGGCCGATGATGCCGGCGAGGATGCCGAGCCCAGTCGCCAGCGGACCCACCCAGCCGGAGTTGCGCTGCAACCAGCCGAAGGTCTTCTCGATCATCGGGATGGCCTCGGCAAGCTTCTCGACCAAGGCACTCTGGGCTTGCCTTTTGAACGCCTCCAGCTTCTGCGAGCGCTCTGCTCGAGGGCTTGGCCGGCCTTGTCGGCAGCCCCGGCGACATCACCCAGCCCGTCCCGGCGGACTTCATGTTGCGAAGGAACTCGGGGATGTCCTGGACGTTCAGGTCCTCGAGCGGGGTGCCGAACAGGGCGATGGCGGTGTTGGCTTGCGCCGTCGGATCCTTGATCGACAGCAGCCCGGACACGATCTTCTGGAAGGCGGCCTGCGCCGTATCGCCGCCTTCAGGATCTGGTTGGACATGGTCTCGGCGTCCAGGCCGATCGCCTTGTACGCCCCGACGGAACTGGCCGACATGTCGGTCGCCCGGAGCGTGAACTCCTTGATCGCGTCCCCGGCCTTGTCGATGCCGTACTTGCCCTTGGAGCTGGCTTCCACCAGCAGCGCGAACGCCTGCGACCCGTCGAAGCCGAGGGTGCGAAAGAACTGGCCGTACTCGTTCCCAGCCTCGAGGAAGTCCTCCCGGAGGGCAGCCGGCACCTTCCCGCTGGCGACGGTGATCAGGTCCAGTGCCTGGGTGGCGTTGTCGGCCAGCCCGGACCCGATCAGCGTGGACACGTACTGCGTGGCCTCGGCCACGTCGGTGCCCCACGCGGTGGCGTACGCCTGCACCTTGACCGTGAGGTCCTCGATCGCCTTCGCATCGCCCTCGGGTACGAGCTTCGCGGACGCCACCGCCTGCACGGCCTGCATCGCCTCGGCCGCCGACTCGCCGAAGCCTCGGCCGTAGACGTTGCCGGCGACCTCGCCGAGCTGCTTGCCAGGGCCGGGTCACCGACCTGCGCGGCCAGCCTCGCCCTGGCCTTGTCCAGTTCCAGGCCCTGGAGGAGGCCGGCACCGATGCCGGCGGCGAGGGCCGCGCCGATGAGCGGGCCCTGCTGGCGGATCGACTCACCGGCCTGCTGGAGCTTCTGCTTGGCGGACTTGATGCCACGGTCGAGGGCGGTGTCGTCAGCGCGCAGGTACGCGACCAGCTCACCCAGCTTGAGCGCCACGAGATCACCTCCACTGTCGGATCAAGGACCGTTCGGGCCGTCACCGGCCGGTACCGTGCGCGGGTTGTCCACCCCGTCACAGGAGGCATGAGTGAGAGCACGGCACGTAGCGGTCGCCGTCGTTGCGGCGATCGCGTTGGCGGGCTGCGGTAGCAGCGAGGAGACCCCGGAGGCGACTCCAACCACGCCGGGCGCGATCAGCTCCGAGGCGGTCGAGAAGGCGCTGGAGGCTGCCGGCATCCCGCCGAAGCCGGACCAGAAGACCGCTGACGCCTACCTGGCCGCGCTACGGAAGATCGACCCGGACATCGTCGGAGACAAGGACCCAGACCGGATCATCGACCGGGGCCGGGACCAGTGCCGCACCATCAAGGACTGGCCGAACGACGAAGCCAAGGTGATCATGTTCGCCAACACGCGGTTCACCTCACCGGACCAGCCGAACGGGTTCGGCGAGGCGAAGGCGAAGAAGATCAACGAGGTGGTGCGTAAGCACCTCTGTCCCAGCTACTGACCGGGCGTCTCGGGGACGGGCGCGAACGCCCGGTGCAGCCGGGTGTCCGCCGCCAGCAGACCGGAGATCCGGACGTCGAGCCACCGCCAGGATCGGGTCCGCAACAGGGCTCGGTCCTCGACGTCAACGCCGTATACGTCGTGCAGGTCAGCCTCGACGAGCGCCCACCGGCTCAGGATGTCCGCCCACGAGACCCGGTCCGCGTCCTGCTCCTGCCGGACCTCTTCCGGGTAGTCGTACCACTCGTAGAGGCCGCTGGCGGCGTCGCGGCGGCCCCGTCCGTACGGGTCTTCCGGCCACTGGCCCGGCGCTCCTGACGGTTCGCCGGGCCCGGTGCTTCCGGGCGGCCACCGGACGTCCAGTACCGCTGCGCCGCCTCCTCGCCCGCGATGATCCACAGGTAGGCAGTCGCCCCGCAGAACTGGATGTACGGGTCCGGCACCCGGTCGGCCACCATCTGCTGGTAGACGTCGCCCAGGACCCGCTCCTGCAAGGTGATGTTCCTCCCGCCGGGCAGCTCGGGGAGCGCCTCGACCGCAGCGACCGCGGCCTGAATCTCGTCGGTGCCAGTGGCGGCGTTGACTTCCCCGGCGACGGCGGCGACGCGGCGGCACCACAGTCCCAGCTCTGCGACGGCAGCGGCAAGGTGTACTCCTTGCCGCGTACCGTCAGCGTCAACCCGGGTGACCAGTAGTCGTCCAGGTCGCCGAACTTCGCACCCATCAGGCGTACGTGTAGTCGTCGGCGGGCGCGTTCGGGCTGGTGCCGCCGGGGGTCGTCACGGTCACCTGGACGGTGCCGGCAGCACCGGCCGGGCCGTGGCCACGATGTGGGTGTCGCTGACCAGCGTGTAGTTGGTGGCGTTGTTCGCCCCGAACTTGACCCCGGTCGCACCGGTCACGCCGGTGAACTTCGAGCCGTAGATGTTGACCAGGTTGCCGCCGGCCGTGGGTCCGCCGGCCGGGTTGAGTCCGGTCACGGCCGGCACGGCGCTGGCGGCCGGGTTGGTGATCGGGGTCAGCGGGCCTTGGCCCTGGATGACCACGCTGACCGTGTCGAGGGCACCGGTGCCGCCGCCGTCGTGGGGCCACGCCTTCACGTACGCCCGGCCCTCGAAGCTGTCGCCGGCCAGTCCGTTGCGGTCGTACCAGCGGACCCCGAACTCCGCCGACGCCACGTTGCTGGCCTTCGCCGCGTTGAAGCGGTTCCGGAGGAAGGCGTGGACGCTGTCGATGCTGGTGCCGGCCGCGTTCGTCGAGTGCTTGATCTTCGCCTCGATGCGCCAGTTGTAGCCGGTGACGGCCTCCCGGGCCGCGCCGTCGTCCTCGTAGGTCTCGTCGGACTCGGTGCGTAGCTCCTCGATGAGCTTCAGCTCCTCGATCCCGATGAGCTGCTGGTACTGGCTGGCCGGGTAGGTGGCGGTGTCGATGTCGACGCGCATCCGCCGGGCGAGGGCGGTCACGCGGGTGGTGGGGGTCGTCGCCATGACGGTCCTCTCCTCAGTCGGTGCGGTTGCTGGTCGGGCGCATGGCCTCGACGTAGTAGTTGTGGCTGCTTTCCCACCGGCCGTTCGCGTCGGCGCCGAGCGCGGTGTACGACTGCCGGTACACCTGCACGATCGGGATTTCGCCCCAGACCAGGCCGTGAGCGCTGTCGAGCGCGTCAAAGACGCTGTCGCCCAGGTCCTCGGCCACCCTGGGATCCCGGGTGCCGCGCACGCGGATCTGGACGCCCTGGGTGTAGTCGGCCAGCCCCGGCGGGGAGGCGACGACGTACGGGGCGAGCGTGATGATCCGGTCCGGACTGGTGGGGATACCGCGGATGGTGATGCCGACCTCGTTGGCCTGGTAGATGCCGCTGTCCCGCCAGGTGCCGATACCGGCGGCCTGGAGGTGCAGGGCGAGGCCGGTGAGGAGTCGTGAGGTCCAGCCGTCACCGGCCGCCATCAGGGGCCGCCCAGGGGCTTGCCGGCGGCCTTCGCGATCAGCGCCAGCATCACGTCGCGCTCGGTGCCCATCGGCTCCTCCAGGTACTTCGCCTGCCGCCCGTCGTCGTGCCGCAGGGTCATGTCCTCGTGCTGACGAACGGCGTAGGACCGGTCAAAGCTGACCGCGACCAGGCCAGACGCCCGGTCGGAGCTGACCTCACCGGACCGCTCCAGGTCGCCCTCCTCGTGCGGGGCGAGGCCACTGGACACCTGGAGCAGATGCTCGGCGGCCAGCTCGGAGCCGTCGAAGGAGGCGTCAGACATCAGCGCGAGCACCTTGTCGCCGTCCCAGTCGAGGCGGAACTCGTCGGCCATGGGTCACTCCAGGGACAGCTCGACGTGCTCGGGCAGGCCGAGCCCGTGGTCCTCCATCACGCTGACGGCGAGCACCTTGGCGGTGCGGCCGGTCCACGGCAGGGTGACCAGGCTGGACGGCGGGGCGACCGTGGCCATCGGCGCGAACACCGTGGTGGAGGAGACGCCCTCAGCGCCCTCGGCGTCCTGGGTCTGCACGACGACCCGGCGGGTGGTGTCGTCGACGACGCACGGGCCCACGTCGACGGGGTCGGCGTACACGTCGCCGTACGCGCCGGAGCCCTCGTACGCCTGCACCTGCACCGTCCGGGGCTCCGGGATGTGCAGCTCGATGAACTCTTCCCACGTCACGGCTCACCTGCTCTGGGGGCCGTGGCCGGTGAGCCCGGCGGCCTGGAGGATGGTCCACGCCTGCTCCCAGAGGCTGCCGATCCGGACCGGCCGGTCACCCGGGTCGCTGCTGGCCTGCACCGACAGCCGACCGATCGTGAACCCACCGGCCCGGCCCCCGCCGAGGCCGGTGACGTTCCCCGCGTTGAGGTTCGCCGCGACCTGCTCCAGCGTCGCGTCCCGCAGCGCGGTGACGACGGCCTGGTCCTCCGGGTCGTAGACCGCGCAGAGCAGCGCCCGGTCCACGTCCCGGGACGCCCGGTCGAGGAGCTGCTGCGCGTTGACCGGCGTCCGGCCGATGTACTCGGTGAGCTGGTCGACGGTCGCGTACGCCACGTGCCCTCCTCGGGTACGGCGGGGTGGCCGGGCCGCGAACCCGGCCACCCCACGACTCACTCGGCCGTCGGGCCGTACGTTGCGCGCAGGTCGTCGCGCTTCATCGCCCGCACCTCGGCCTCGTCGAGGTCGGGGCGGGTGGCGATGACCCAGTCCGCCCAGGTCTCCTGCGAGGCATTGCCGGCCGGCGGCTCCGGCGTACGGTCACCAGCCGGCTGGCCGACCTCGGCACCCAGCTCGGCCGTCACCTCCGGCACATCGCGGCGCTCCAAGAACACCTGCTCTGCGGCGGTGGTCTCCCGCCGCTGCTGCTCCTCGGTGTCCGTGATGACGACCTGGCCGCCGTCCTCGGTCCGCTCCAGCCGGCCGACCGGGCCAGGCACGATCGGCCCCGGGCCGGCCACTGCGTGGATGCCGGGCGCCACCACATCCGGGCCGTGCGGGTTGGCCTGGCCGGCGTTGACCGGCGGAAGGAAGTCGGTTTCCCGCGGGTCGACGGCGGCATCGCGCAGTCGCGTGCCGAGCTGCTCCTCCGTGACGTCACGCGGGTCCGCCGGCTCCGGAGTGCCCTCGACCGGGCTGTCGGTGGTGCCGTCCACCTCGTAGCCGGCACCCCGGCAGTACTGGATGACCGCCTGGTCGTCGGTCTCCGCGACGCCGTCGCGGAAGACGACGTCACCGATGCGCCCGTTGTACTCCCGGTTCGGGGCCTTGATCGTCGCCATCAGGCCGAGACCTTCACGTTCCGCAGCACGCCCGCGGCACGGGAGCGCTTCAGGACCGGCGCGACCGGGCCCATCTCCACCTCACCGGTCTTGACCGCGCCGGCCTTGCTGAAGTCGGGCAGCCAGTTCTGCACGAGCGGCCGGCCCGCCATGCTGACGCCGTGGAAGCCATCCAGGCCGAACCGGACGGCGTAGATGTCGCTGAGGCCGGTGATGTTCCCGCCTGCGCCGCCCGCGTCCGCGTCCCGGGTGACCGTGCCGATGACGTCGTTGTTGCTGCCGGCCTTCGTGCCGAGGTCGACCAGGTCGATCCCGCGGTACTGCTCGATCGTCTCGCCGAACGCGTTGGTGGTCTTGTCGATCATGTCGGCCCACGCCGCGACGAACAGGAAGTACGCCTTGGTCAGGGAGTTCATGAACAGCGCGTCGGGCTTGGCGTCGAGCTTCCCGAGCCAGTTGTTGACGTGCAGCATGAACTGCAACGCCTTCTGCTTGGTGTCGATCGTGGTCATGTCCAGGTACCCGGTTGCGACGCCGTTGCTCAGCGGCAGGTACTCGGTGGTGGTGCCGGTCAGGATCTTCGACAGGCCGTCGAATCCGTTGGCGTCCACCGCGCTGTCCCCGTTGACCACCTGGTCGGCGAAGAACGCACGCGAGGCCTTGATCTTCTGGGACATCTGGAGCGCGGTCTCGGCGCCGGCCGCGACGCCGTCGAGCACACGGTCGATCTGGAAGGAGCCACCGAGCGGCTTCAGATCCACGCTGGCGCGGACCTTGGTGACCTCGGCCGGGGTGTACTCGCTGTTGATCGCGCGGAACGCGGCGGTCGGCTGCGAGGTCAGTCGGGTGTAGCCGTAGGTCAAGGTCGCGCCGTTGCCGGCCTGGTTCACGACGTCGTCGAAGGTGAGCTTGTCCAGCAGGTAGCTGGACTTCTGAAACTCGTCGATGACCTGGACATCGACGTCATCGGTGGCCATCAGCTTGGCCTGGGCGAGGGTTACGGGCATGGTCTACTCCGGTGTCAGGAGCCGCCGAGCTTGGCGGTGATCGCGTCGGTGAGGTTCTTCGGCTTGCCCTTCTGGCCGCCGGCACCGGAGTGGTCGGTGCCCTGCTTGCCCGGCCCTTGGCCGGTCGGGGTGGAGGCGAGCTTCGGGTTGGCCTTCACCGCCGCCTTAATCGCGGCGGTGACCTTGTCCGGGAAGTCGGCCGCGTCCGGGTCGAGGTCGGCGACCTGGGCGAGGAATCCGCGGCTGTCGAGTACGGCGTCCGGGTCTGCACCGGCCTTGCCGGCGGACTTGTAGACCGCCAGCTCGACGGCGGTCTCACGGGCGCGGGCGACGGCCTTGTCCCGCTCGGCGGCTGCGGCCTTGAGCTGCTCGGCGGGGTCGGTCTTCCCGTCCGGGGTGAGCCCGGCGGCCTTCAGTACGGCGGCGAGCCGTTCGTCGGCGGCCTTCCTCGCCTCCTTGGCCTTCTTCTCTCCCTCACGGGCGGCGGCCAGGGCGCGGGCGTGCCGGTCCGGATCAAACTCCCCGGTGATCTTCGGGGTCTTCGTCTTGTCGTCGTCCTGGCCGTCGTTGGCGCCGGCCTGGTCGTCGGTGCTCCCGCCGTCCTCGTCGCCGCCGGGGTCGCCCTCGCCGGATCCACCCGCGATGACGCGGATGGGTCGGCCGTCGCGTCGGTAGCCCAGGATCTTTCCCGGGGTGACGTGGTGGCCGGTGAGTGGGTTGACGAAGCCGGGCGTGACGGCGGTCGGCAGGGTGGTGCGGTCCACGGGTGCCTCCTTGAGGCTGTCGGGATGGTTCCCGCCGGGCCTCGCCGGCGGTGGTCTGGTCAGCGGCGCGGCAGGTTGCCAGCGCCGATCGCCTCGCGATACGGCAGCCTCTTCAGCTCCGGGTTCGCGGCGAGGTGGTCGCGCATCGTGGCCTGCCACTGGCGGACCTTCGCTGCGGCCGTGGCCTTGGCGGTGTCGTCGAGCGCGCCAAGTTCCCGCTCTTTCCAGTGGCGGATCTGCCGCTCAATGGCCCTCTGTCGTTCCTTGGCTTCGTAGCCCTTCGGGTTGGCCGTGGGCTTGGTCGGGCGGCGGGTTGCACCGGGCAGGTACGACCGGAGCGCGTGCGTGCAGTTCGGGTGCTGGAGTCCAGCCGCGCGGGCCTCGGCGACGCTGCCGGCGATGTCCACCACCACGGTGCCGTCGCCGACCATGCTGGGCAGCTCCACCCGGCCGCGCAGGGTGCCGGAGATGGAGAGCACCTTGCCTTCCCACGGCCGGCATCGCGGGCACTCGCGCGGAGAGTCGGAGACCTCGACCGTGTCCACGCCGAGCGTGGTCAACCGGTCCGTCTGGCCCTGCACAGCGGCCCGCTGGGTGACGGTCCGCGTGCCCATCTCGACGTACGACGAGAGCCGCCAACGCCGGCCACCGGAGTCGACGAACGACACCACGCCCTGGTCGACGAACCGTGCGTACGCCCACTGGCTGGCCTGCCGACGGGTCATCCCGCCCGCCACGGACACGGCGGTCGCCTGCTGGATCACCGCTCGGTACACATCCAGGACGTGCCTCAAGACGTTGGAGTGCCGCTCCCCGACGTCGGCGACCAGTGCCGCAGCGAGGTTCTCCACCACGCCCGCGCGGGTGACCAGCTCGGCGACGACACCGGCCGCGCGGACAGCGTCAGGGTCACGCGGGAGCAGCGCCGCCGGAATGCCGGTGGTGGCAACCGCCTGACCGCCCCGGTACGCCCGGGCGATGGCCTCGCGGATCCGCTCCGCCCCCTCCACCTCCACCACACCAAGGATCCGCTCGACGGTGCGCCGCAGCGTGCCGAGCGCGCCGAGGCGGGTGACCGCCCAGTCGGGGGCGTCGATGCCGGCGAGCAGATGCCGAGTGACCTCACGGAGGATGGCCTGCTCGGCGGCCCGGTACAGGTCGACCGTGTTGCGGGTGGCGGCCTCGATCTGGTCGCCGGTGAGGGCCATCTACTACTCCTCGGCCGGCGGTTCCTCGGCGTCCTGGTCGGCGTCGTCGGCGGCCGGCGGGCCGTTCCCGGCGAGGGCGCCCAGGGCACCGCCCACCTCCACCGTCGGCGGGGCGTCGCCCTTGATCCGGGCAACCTCCTCGCGGACCTGGATGTCGTCCCACTCGGGATGGACCGTGCGGACCATCGTGTCGACGGAGACGGCCCCGGCAGCCGACAGGAGCTGCAGCGTGCGAGCGGTCGTCTCCGGGGACTCGCTGACGCTGTCGCCGAACTCGACATTGGGCCTGACCGGGTCAGCTTGGGCGTTGAGCTGGGCGCGCTCGACCGCCAGGAGTAGCTCGATAGCGTCGGCCAGCGCGGGCGCCCAGGTACCGATCCGGTTGCCGCGGGTCGTGAAGCTTTGCCGCTCCCGGGCCTGGACCTCGGTGGCCGTGACCGCGACGTCGCCCTCCTCGCCGAGGGTCTGCGACGACAGGCCGGCGTGCCGCAGCGCGGTCTCCACGATCGCGTCGGCGGTCGCCTTGTGCTCGGCGTGCCGGATCGCGAACTGGCTGAGGGTGATCCCGGCGTCGCCGCCCTGCTTGTTCGGCATTTGGGTGAGCGCGGTGAAGACTTCCTGCTCGGCGTCCCAGGTCGCGCCGTTCCCGGGACCCAACGACCGCAGCATGTACTCGGGCACGAGGATCCGGGAGCGGGCCAGCCGCAGGTCCCGCATCCACGAGGTCCACACGTCATCGAGGGCGTCGAACCACTGCTCGTTGCCGTCGAAGTCGGAGCGGCCGAGGTACTTGAGGCCAGGCAGGGTGCGCCACAGGCGTTGCGGGCCGGCGTTCGGTACCCGCACCACGTCGAGGCGGTCCAGGCCGGTCGCCTGGCTGCTCTCTTCGTCGACCAGGTCCGCGAGGTACGCCGACGCGTTCTGCTCGGTGAGCGGCACGGCCCGTCCCAGGTGGGTGCTGGTGCCCTCGTGGAGGGCGTACACAATCCGCCCCGCACCGTTGACCACCTCGTGGTGTTCCAGCAGCCGCACGTGCACGTCCCCGTCGACCAGCAGCGTCGACCAGAAGGTGACCTCGATCAGCTTGCCCCACCGGATGACCGGCACGGCCCCGTCGGCGTGCACGGCTGCGAGGAATGCCCGGTCCGGGTAGACGTCCTCGTCGATGACGGGCCGGAGGTAGACGTCGCCGAGTGCGGAGTCGGCTTCGGCGGCGTGGAGCAGCACGGTGGCGAGGCCGTCCTCGACGAGCTGCTCCAGCCGGGCCATGACTGCGGTGTCTTCGTGGTCGAGCTTCGGCGGCTCGCTGAAGAGCAGGTTCGCCGAGGTGGCGGCGAGGTCGGCAGGCAGGGGCACGTGGAGGCGGCCGTCGCGTTGCCCGACCGGGGAGGGTGCGCCCCACAGCCAGCGGGACACCATGCCGACCAGGCCGCCGGACCGCTGGCCGGGGCGGGTCTTGGGCCGGGCCGTGGTGCGGTTGGCGTACACCTGGCCGAGCTGGTCAGGGCTCCCGCCGTACCAAGCATCCCAGTCGCGGTAGGCGTCGTAGGCGGGGGTGAGCTGCGGCGGCGGCCAGGCGCCATCGGTCGGGATCGGCACCGGGCCTCCTTCGTCATGCTGCGAGGTCGAGGGCTCCCTTCACCAGGGGGCGCCACAGCACCTCGGGGGTCTTGATCGCGTACCGGCCGGCGTCCAGGGAGTGGTCCCCGGCCTTGATCGGCTTGTCCTCACCCAGGAGCGCGGCTTTCTCGTCCCACACGTAGCCGGGGATCTCCTCGATCCAGCCCTCGCAGGACTCGTGGACGAAGAGCAGGCCCTCGGCGAGGAGACTGGCCACCAGGCGGATGCCGTCCAACACGTCGTTGTCGGCGTTGGTCGGGAGCATGCCGTCCCGGAAGAGCTGGGTGGAGAAGCTCGCGGCGGACGGGTCGACGCAGATCCAGTCCGGGCGGATGCCGAGCTTGTCGAGCCAGGCGCGCAGCCGGGCGGAGTACTCCGCGTCGGTGAGGCTGCGCTGCTGCTTCTTCGAGTCCCACCGCCACTCGCGGGCGAGGTACAGCTTCCCGTCGACGCCGACGCCCAGGAGCAGGCCGGCGAACGGGTTGGTGGTGCCGTAGTCCACGCCCAGCGAGACCCACCGGGTGATGCCGGGCAAGGTCTTGACCACGTGCTTCGCGGGGTTCCAGCCCTCGTAGACGGTGCCCTCGGCCACGCACCAGTCGCCGAGGATGTTCCGCCGGTAGTAGAGGCCGGTGTACTGCCGCCGGTACCGGGCCTTGACCGCCTCGGAGAGGACCGGGTTGTCGTCGAGGAGGAACTTCAGCACGTACCAGTCACCGGCGAGGTCACCGCCCGGGCGGGCCCGCTCGATGCCCTCGGTCATCAGCCAGTGTCGCGGGTTGTCCGGGTTGGTGTTCCCGAAGATCTGGCTGCCGTCGACGGAGCAGCGGCCGAGGAGCTGCTCATGGAAGCTGCGGGGCATCAGGGACCACTCGTCGACGTACGCGCCCCGGCAGGTCATGCCCCGGAGCCGGTTCTCGCTGCGTTCGTCGTTGAAGGTGATGACCTCGACCGTGGTGCCGAGGATCGTGGCGGTCGGTGCGCCCCGGGTGTACGTCGTCGCCTTGGCCAGCGGTCCGAAGAGCACCGGGTCTCGCAGCGGGTTGAAGATGTTCCGGACCGCCGTGTCGTACGTCTTCGCGGTAACGACCAGGTCCCCGCTCTTCGGGGTCTTCGGGTCGGCGAGGTACATCAGCCACCGGAGCAGACCGGAGGCGGTCTTCCCGGACCGGATGGCGCCCTCGGCGAGGTTGACGAAGAAGTTGCTCTCGCAGACGTACTCGATCTGCTTCTCCGACAGGGGCAGGCCCCGGAGGTCGACGCCGGTCACGTCGCGTCCTTACGCGCGTTGATCAGGGCTTCGCGCAGGTCGGTGAGCATGCTCTTCTCGGACTCGTTGCCGGTGGCCTTGTCGTACTCGGCCAGCTTGAGTGCGGTGTTGGCGAGGGCCTGAATGGCGCTGGCGATGTCCCGCTTGTCCCGGAACGGCGGCTCGTCGACGTCGCGCTCGTTGTAGTCGTTCTCCTTGCCACCGAAGTTGTAGATCTTGGCCTTGGAGAACATCTGGCCCATCAGCTTCTGGGCACCCGCGAGTGCGTCGACCTGGAGCTTGGCGCGGCGGGCGGCGGCGTCGTCCTTCTTGGCCTGGGTGGCGACCTTCGTGCGCTCCCGGTCGAACGTCAGGCCGAGCTCGTCGGCGATGCGGGAGATGGTCTTCCCCGAGCGGCCCATCTCCTTCGCGATGGCGTTCCGGCTCAGCTTCTGGGCGTGCAGCTCCTTGACGCGGTCGTAGTCGGCCTGGGTGACGGGGCGGGGGCGGGTCATGGGTCACCTCGTCACGGCCCTTGGCCGGTCAGGGGTCGGCGGACAACTCGACGTGGGCGGGCGGGGCGGCGAACCCGACCGGAGAGCTGCGGGCGTATCCGGCCGTCTCGCGGAACAGGTCGAGTGCCTTGGCGGCGACGACGTCCAGGGGCTCGGCGGCTTCGACGATGACGGTGTGGCCGGCCACGGTGACGTCCACCTTGACCGGGGCGGGCGGATCGGTCACGACTGCTCCGAGGGGGAATTCCCCGCCCTGCGGGGATGTTGACCACATTCGGTGCCGGCAGTGGGGCCGGCCGAGTCCATAGGGGGCGGATCATGCCGAACAACGGCAACGATGAAAACGAGCTGCTCCGCGAGGCGAAGGTGTCGATCCTCAAGAAGATCACCGAGCTCAACACCACCTCCGTGGGCCTGAAGGGGACCCTGGAGCTCGCGATGGCGTACACCGTGCTCGACCGGGGGAAGCTGCCGGGCGAGACGCCGAAGAGCTGACCGGGTGTGCGGGCAGGCCGGCCACCACAGCGACCTGCCCGCGTTCCCCCGGCGCGTCCGACCTGGACGCGAAACAGCCCGGGAGCCGTGGGGCTCTACCGGGCTGCGGACAGACTCCGCCTATGGGAGTCGGTGAACAATCATCATGCGGCGAGGGCGACTCCAACGTCAACTCGGCGTCGTCGTCCGCGGCCGCCGGTGCGCTTGTCCGCCTCAATGCGGGCGGCTTCGTCCAATGGGCTGTAGCCGCGCTGGGTGGTGAGGCCGTCCCGGTCCCGCCACCGCCGGACCATCGCGGTGGTGATGTCGACGCCCAGGCGGTGGACGAGCTGCTGGGCGGTGCCCCACTGCCGGCCGGCGTACGGGAGGAGTGGGGCCTCGGCGGGGCAGCGGCCGTCGGCGTCGAGGCGGAGACCGCAGCGCGGGCAGCGGGTAGCCATGATCCGAGCGTACCTTCCTAGGCTACTTCGGATGGCTCCACCATAAGTGGCATTATGGTGCCCCATTTTTGGGGCTAATCGGACATCGGCAGCCGCCCTGGTTCCCCTACGCACCGACGTGATTTCGACTGGACGGGTCGGTGAAAATTGATGGCGACTCACCTATGAACCAGGAGGACGAGTGGAACGAGCCGAACGCTTCCTCGCTGCGCTGCGCGAGACGCTCGAGCTTACGGATCGGCTGAACAAGCGCAGTCTCGAGCGGCAGTTCTGGGTGCCCCGGCCATCTTCGGTGTTCGACCGTGAGTTGCAGAACACTCAGGTTGACAAGCGGGGCATCCCGTGGGGACAAGATGAGGCAACGTACGCGTTCGAGATGGCCTACATGAGCATGTTTGCAGTTGGCGACCACCTGGCGGCCATCCATACGCTCCTCCAGCCCCCGATACCGGTGCTCGGTCAGGCGGTTCTGGCCAGATCGGTCTTCGAGAGCGCCGCCTTCGCCTTCTGGATCATGGACCCCCACATCACCGTGCGCCAGCGGGTGGCCAGGGCGTACCTCGTGTTCTGGTCCGAGGCCAAGAGGAACCTCAAGGTGACCCCGAAGCACGAGACGGCCAACGTCGCCGCCGCTCAGATGCATCTCGACAAGGTCTTAGGGCGCATCGACGAGTTGGGGCTCAGCAGAGCCGGTGTCACCGTCGAAGGTGAGCAGATCCCGTCGAAGACGGTCCTAGTCGCGGAGCTATTCGCTGACGACCTCCTACAACCCCACAAGAACATTTACTCGCCCTACTCTGGCGTAACCCACGGGGAGATGACGGCGCTAATGACTCGCAAACTCACCCCAACCGGTGCCGACCCTGTCTGGTCCATCACGCCGCGGCAACTCACCGAGAACGTCGAACTCGCGATGGCCGCGTTCCGAGCGCTCCACCGGCGGCTCTGCTTCGGTGGTATGGGTGCTCAGGGTATGGGCGGCCAGCCGGGGTTGGAGCACAGGCTCTGGGAGAACAACGTGGGACGCCGCCTAGAAGCCATCCACCGGGCTCTGGTCTAAGCATCAGATGGCGTTCAGCACTTGGCCCTTCCGGTCAGCCTTCCGGGCCACAGCGAGTACGGCGGCCCGGGGCCAGATGTGCGCGACGCCTTCCACCGCACCGTCCAGCCCGCACCGGCAGCCCTGGCCGGTGCACAGGCACTGCTCGGCGCACACCACCGTCCACACCTCCACCGGGCCGGCGGTCTGCACCTCGAGGCGACGCACCTGGCACACCGGGCACGGCGGCTCACCGGGCACGAGGGACCGCTCGGCGTAGAGGCCGACGGCGTTGCGGATCCAGGCGTCCTCGTCGGCCAGGTGCCGAGCCACGATCGCGGCGGTGCCAGGCAGGAGAGCGGGGATGCCGGCGATGAGGCGGCCGAGCGGGTCGGTGTCGGCGGCGAGCCGGGTCATGACGGCGAGTCCGGCGATGCGCCGGTCAGCGCGGTCGAGGAGCACCTTCCACCGGTTGATGCGGGGCATCCGGTCGGCGGTGGCGACCATGTCCGGGGTGGGATCTCCGTGCCCACCGAGCGCGTGGCGCCGCCCCCAGGACGGTGAGCGAAGCGCCTCCGGAGCTTCGAGCTGCTCGGCGGCGATCTGCTTGGCCTCGTCGTCGGCGAGCTGGGCGAGGTGGGTATGCGCCTTCCGGAGGGACCAGGCGTTGGCGGTGGCGTGCAGGTGGTACGGAGTCATCGGGCCTTCCGGGTGAGCAGGTTGATGGCGGCGCAGCCGAGCCAGGCCGCGGTGAGGGCGAGGAGGGTGGCGGCGGCGGGGTTGCCCCAGGTGCGTGCGGCGGCGTCGAGGGCGAGTACGGCGGCCGCCCCCGCCACCAGTGCGGCGGCGGAGGCGGCCAGGATGTGGCGGGTCACAGGTGCGCCCCGGACGGCTGGATGGTGACCACGGGCTGGATGACGTCGTCCGGCCAGGGCTGGTCGTCGTCGGGGGTGCAGGTGCAGTTGCCGATGCCGCAGCACTCCCCGGCGCAGTCGTACTCTTCGCAGTCGCAGATGCCGTCGTCGCCGCTGCACAGGTACGAGCCGCGGGCTACGCCGCAGCCGTGGTCGCAGCGTGGGCAGTCGCAGGAACCGATGCCATCGCCCTGGCCGGCGTACGGGTCAGGAAGGCCGCAGACGTCGCACCTCACCGGTCAGCCCTCCACCGGCGCGGCTTGCGCCTGCTTGGCGGCCCAGGCGATGCACTCGTCGTGGGAGTAGCCCGCTGGCTGCCGCTGCCAGGTGTACGCCTCGCCCTTGTAGACGCCGCGGCGGCAGTACTTGCAGGTGGTGAGGTAGGTGGTGGTGTTGCCGCTGGGCTTGAGGCTGGTGAGTGCGGTGGTGGGTCGGATCCGGGGCACCGGTCAGCCCTCCTGCTGGTCGAGGGCCGCCAGGACGGCTTCAACGCACTTCTCCCACACCGACAGCGGCACGAACGGCCCGATGTCCAGCAGGGTGCGGGTGAGGGCGTTGAAGACCAGGGCGTGACGGCGGCGGGCGGTCGCCTCGTCGTCCTGCGCGCGGGGCCCGGCGGAACCGAGGGCGGCGGCCTTCGCGCGGTCCGCCATGCCGGAAAGCAGCTCGGCCAGCGCAGCGCGCATCTCGTCGTCGGTGGGCTCGGGTGCGATTTTCCGGGCGCACGCCTTGATGGTGCGCTTACGGGCGGCGCGTGGGCCGGTGCCTCCTACGTCGCCCATTTCCTCGGCCCATGCCCACAGTAGGTCGCTGGCCTCGGTGAACGCCTGGCGCTTGGCCTGCTCCAGTGCGGCTCGCGCCTGGTCGCGTTCGGCGGTGAGGGTGGCGATTTGCCGGTCGCGGTCGTACATCTCGGCGAGTCGGCCGGTGGCGAGGAGTCGGGCGGCGTCGCGGTCGCGGCGGAGCTGCTCCGGCTCGTCGTGCACCGGGAGGGGTCGGCTGGCGACCGGGGCGTCTCCGGCGTCGTACGGGGCCGCGTCGGCGGGCTGCTGGCCCAGGTCGAGCTTGCCGAACGGGGCGAGCTGTCCGGCGCCCTCGCGGATTAGGCGTGCGTTCCAGTGCTCGCCGGGAAGCTCGGTGCCGGTGGGCATGGCGCGGGTGTCGGGGGTCTGGTCGGTCACGGTGTCCTCCGGGTCAGGCGCGGGTGCCGTGGGTGGCGTAGACGGTGGGCTCGGTCGGGGTGCCGGTGGACGTCTGCGCGCCGCCGGGCGTGGACTGGTAGGCGGCGGCGTGGAGGGCGTCGCACAGCCGGCCGAGCGGGTCGTCCTGGGGGGCGTCGTCGACGAGGTGCTGGTGGAGGGTGGCCAGCTCGGTGGGGCTGTAGGCCGTGGCGAGGGCGTCGGCGAGGGCGGTGTCAGCGGGCACGGTGGGTCTCCTCGAGTTCGTGGCGGATGGCTCGTGCGCGGGCGGGGGTGACGTAGGGGTACTGCCGTCCGAGGGCTTCGTCGTCGTCCTCGGGGGCCGGCGGGGGGACGTGGGCCTGGGCGCGTCGGATGGCCTCGCGGGCGCTGGCCCTGGCCCGCTTCATGCCGGGCGTCAGGTGTCGGGTGGTCATGCGCTGCTCCGGGTGTGGGTGGCGCAGGCGTTGCCGGCGATCGGGTCGACGGCGAGGGTGGTCTGCCCTTCGGCGTGGCACTGGAGGCAGAAGCCGAAGCCCTCGCGGGTGGGCTGCCGGTCGGAGTTGGTCACCAGGCGGAGGTTCGGACCGCGACCGGGCTGCGTCTCGCGCGCGCGGTCGTGAGTAACGGTGGGAGCTTGCGGTGGTAGCTGTTCCGCCGGAGAGAGTGAGCTTTCAATCCCAGTCCCAGGCGCCGGAGGCGACTGGGGGCGCAGGGGGTCTGGGGGCAGCGTGCCCCCAGAGGGAGGTTCCTGGGTGGTTTCTCGGGTGGTTCCCGGACGGTTCACGGGTGGTTCGGGGGGCGCTGCGTCCGTACGTACGTCGTCAGGATCCGTACGTACGGACTCTGTGTCGGTACGTACGAACGCAGAATCCGTACGTACCGACTCTGCGTCCGTACGCTGCTTCTTCTGCTTGCGCCGGTACTCCCGCAGCCGGGCTGCCTCAGCCGCCTTCTTCTCATCGATCTCGGCCTCTAGCTGAGCCCGCTCAGCGGGGTCGCGCTTCTTGGTCATGTCGAGGTTCCAGCGGGGGGTGCCCCACCGGGTGGTGCCGTCGGGGACCAGGAGGCCGGCGGCCTCGAGCCGAAGCTCGGCGCGCTGGATCGTCCGCTCGTCGAAACCGGTGCGCCAGATGACGTCGGCGATGCTGGCGTGGGTGTCGCGGCCGAACTCGTCGGCACGCTCGGCACGGGCGACGAGCACCGCGCGGGCCGTCGTGTCCGGCAGGCCGGCCTTTGTGCGCAGCATGGGTGCCTCGTCGAGGGCCCACTGCACGGCCTGGTAGCTCACCCGGTGCTCCTGATCTGCTGGTACTAGTCGGTCGGGGTGGCGGTCCGGGCCCCGGGGAGGTGAGGCCCGGACCGTACGGTCAGCGGGGCTCGGCGTCCGGCCAGCAGGCGTCCTCGGTGCACGCCTGGGCGCCGCGGTGGTCCGCCCACGCGGCGGAGAGCAGCGAGCACTCGTCGTCGTCCTGGGCGCACGCGGCCACCGGGACGGAGGACCTCTGTTCCTTGCCGAAGACGAACTTCCCGTTGGGCCGCTGGACGTACGTCGGCCGGTGGGCGACGGAGCCAGCACCGAAGGGCAGCCGGACGGCGACGGACGACCCGCCGTTGGTCAGCTCACGGGGCAGGCGGGGCATGGTCGTGGTGGTCACGATGGTTCTCCTCGGTCTGGTCGTGCCGGGTGGCCATGGCGACGAGCAGGACCCGGCGGCGGTAGGCGGTGTGCTCTGGGTGCTCCCGGGCGATCTCCTCCGGCCGCGGCCACCGTTCGGCGATGACGGCCTGGAGCAGCTCGGCCCGGTTCATCAGCCGGTCCGGATGGAGGCGCGGCGGCGGGCCCGCTGGCGGGTGACGGTGCGCGTCGTGACGCCGAGCCGCTTAGCGATCTCCCGGGCGGACTCGCCGCGTGCGGTGAGTCGGTCGATCGCGGCGTGAATCTCCGGCAGGGTCATCTGCGCCGGTCGCGGACCGTCGACGGCCCGGTCCACGACGACCTCGTCGAAGCCGTGTCTGGGTGCGCGCTGGTTGCTGACGGACCCTCGGATGTAGCCGCGGCTCAGGTAGCCGCGATGGTTGGCGGCCTTGGCGGCGGCGATGGCCTCGGGGCAGCAGCAGCGCTGGTGGCGGCGTGCGCTGGCGGTGCCGTGCCTGCGGGCCGGACAGTCCGGTGTGGCGGTCACTGGTCTCCTCCGATCCTGCGTAGCTGTTCGGCTTGGGCGGCATCGCGGTCGGCCTCGAGGGCGGCGACCGCGGCCTGGTCGTGCACCCCGTTGGCCTCGGGGAGACGGCACCGGTGGCAGCAGCCGGGCGTCTGGTCGGACTCCTGGTACGGGTGCGGGTCGGGGCGGCGGATCGTGGCGATCGTGCGGCGGCTCACCGGACACCAGCCCGGACGGTGATGGTCACGGTGACCGGGGTCAGCGGCCCGCACTCGTGGTCGCCGTACGGCCGGCTGTACCGGGCACCGCAGGCCCGGCAGGCGTACGACTCGTAGGCGGTGAGCACCTCCGGTCCGGGCACCGGTGCCGGCGCGGCGCCGGCCGTGAAGGTGGCGCACGTGGTGCAGTGCCGGCAGCCCTCCCAGGACTTCTCGCCCCACTTCAGGCCAGCGCGGTGGCAGGCCCGGACGTGCCCGCAGGTGCACATGAGCTCGAGGGCCGTGGGAGCTGCCATCACGCACCGCCCCGGATCCGGTCCAGCTCGTCGGCCAGCTCCCGGCGGAGCGCCTCCAGGTGGTGGATCTCGTCGCGCAGGGCCGGGATGTCGTCGGCGCAGAGCCGGGCGTAGAGGTTGACCGTCCAGGCTCCGGAGTCGCGGGCCTCGACGTAGGCGGTGTACCGCTCGCCGATGCCGTCGAGGTCGGCCGGGAGGCGAGGCGGCCCGGCCGGGGCCGGCGTGGTGCCGGCCCCGGGGAACAGCGGAATGACCTCAGCCACCGGACACCACCGCCGGCCCGCACTGCGGAGACTCACCAGACCGGCAGATCCGCTCCGTCAGGTCCATCTGGCCCTGGTTGTAGCGGTCCCACGCCTCCGCGCGCTCCGTGTGCGTGGTGCGGGCGTCCATCAACTGGCCGCCGCCCACCTCACGCGGGTTGCGCGGGTCGTAGGAGTAGTCCTGCCAGTCCCGCCAGATCTGCTGGTGTGCCCCGCACAGGCCGGCGGGGGTCCGGCGGCTGAAGCGCGCGTACTCACCCACGGGACGCTCCGGCGGGCAGCGGGGCGGGCCAGGTGGCGCGGATGGCCGGGTTACACAGGAAGCAGTTGCAGCGCGACTTCTGGTCGGCCGCAGCCCGCTCCTGCTCCCGCTCGACGATCCCGGGCAGGCAGGCCATGCACAGGTCGCCGTGCATCGGCTCCAGGCCGGCAGCGATCTGCTCCTCGTCGGTCGCCCACTGGCAGCCGCCGGGGCACGGGCTGTTCTCGGTGCAGCCGCACCGGCGGCAATCCACGATCTCGCCGCCACCGGCGTCGATCGGGTCCGGGGCGTCCGGCATGATCGCGGACTCCGGCCACCGCGGGGCCGGCGGCACCGGCGCCGCACCGGCCGGGCCGGCGTACCGGTCGATCCAGGCCAGCCCGTACCGGTCGAGCTGCCGCTGCGCCCGGGTCACCGCGACGTACGCCAGCATCGCCTCGTCCTCGGCGATCCGGTGCGTCCCGTCCTCCTGCTGGCGGGGCTCCGGGAAGTCGTCGGCGATCAGCACCGACCCCCACTCCCGGCCCTTGGCCTTGTGCGCGGTGCTGACCACCACGTCCGCGCGGTCCTCATCCACCAGGGCGTCACACACCCGGATCACCTCGCGGGTGCCGTGCTTGTCGATCAGCCGCACGAACACCCGCAGGTCGGACCCGCTCGCGTCGTGCTCGACGTACTCCTGGACCTCCGCCCAGCTCTGGAAGGCGAACAGTTCCGGGTGATCCGTCGGGAGCTTGGCCTGCAACCGCTGGGCGGCCTCGGCCATCCGCCGGATGTCGGTGCCGCCACCGACGAGCGCGACCCGGCGGCCCTGGTCGATGGCGTCCATGACCCGCAGGACCGCCCCGCCGTTGGACCGGCACAGGATCGCGTCCGGCTCGTCAACGGGCCCGACCCGGGACGGGATCCGGTCGTACCCGGTCAGCCGCAGCGGCGTTTCCAGCAGGGACAGCCACTTGTTCGCCTCCGCGGCGACCGCCGGCCCGAACCGGAAGGACTGGCTGAGCTGGAAGCGGCGGCCGTCGAAGCTGGCCATGGCGTCGGTCGCGCCCCGCCAGCCGTAGATGGCCTGCGCGCGGTCGCCCACGAGGATCCGCTGCGCCGGCTGCCGCGACACCAGGCCGGCGACGGCCGGGTTGGAGTCCTGCGCCTCGTCCAACAGCACGTAGTCGGCGTGGATCACCGGGTCGGCAAGGATCCACATCTTCAGGTACATGTCGTGGGTGAAGCGCAGCCGGCCGTCGAGCTGGGTGAGGTCGGTGTCCCACGCCTTCTGCGCGATGGGGATCAGGTACTTCGCCAGCTCTGCCTGGCCGGGCCGGTCGAGGCCGTTGACCAGCGGCACGTGCATCCGCTGGACCTCGCGGTCGTCGGAGTAGCAGAACCGCTGCACCGTCTCCCCGACGAGGCGGGCGAGCTGCTGAGGGGCGAGCATCGTCTCGCCGAGCTTCACCGGCTCGTTCAGGCCGAGGATGATCGCGGCCTGCCGAGCCGGAATGCGGGGCCCGTTGAGCCGGTGGGCGTACTGCCGGCCAACCGCCCCGTACGCGAAGGAGTGCGCCGTCTTGCAGGTGACGCTGCTCGGGAACTCCTTGGCCGCGTCGGTGGCGATGCTCTTGTTGTAGGCCAGGTAGGCGCCACGCCGGTTCGCCCGGTCGCGGGCCAGCATCTTCAGGGTGGACGTCTTGCCGGTGCCGGCACCGGCCTCGATGGTCAGGTCGTCGCCGGTGCGGGCGGCCTCGATGATCGCGGCCTGCTCGTCCGTGGGGGTATGGCTCATCCGGCCATCTCCATCTCGCGCTGCGCGGGCGGGGTCTGCTGGGCGATGAACGACTCGGTCCGCTCGATCACCCGGGCCACCTCGTCGTCCGTGAGGTCGTTGGTGCTGCCGACCGGCCGGTTGGCGATGTCGCTGACGTACGCCAGGCGCTCGTCCCGGTCGGTGATGTCGGCCTGGCCGAGGAGGGCGAACATCTTCCGGCGCTGCGGGTCGTTGCCCGGGTTCTTCGCCGGCGGGAACAACTCGTTCTTCCGGGCCTTCCACCGGCCCTGGATGTGCTCGGCCTCGGCCGGGCTGATCCGGCCCTCGTTGACCGCCTCGCCGGCGGCCCGCCACACCCGGCGGAGCCCGGTCTCGTCGCTGGCCTGCGCCAGGTCGTGAAGCAGACCGGTGGCGGCCGCGGAGAGGGCAGCGGGCGGCCCGGAGGTCGGCCGGTTGGCCGGCGGCCCGGACACGGGACGGTCGTCGTCCGGCTCGGCCGGCTGCATCGCGACCAGGTCCCGGACGTGCGCCTCGGCCGGCGCGCATTGCAGCGTGTCGAAGACGATGTTCTCGACCGTCCAGTTCCGCGCCAGCTCGATCGGGTCGTCGTAGCCGGGCCGGATACCGACGTGCACCGACCGGACACCGATCACCGTGCCCGGCTTCGACCGGTCCAGCCGGATCCAGCACGACACGTCGAAGCCGAGCGTCTTGTGGCCCTCGACCCGGTACTCGCGCTGACGCTCGATCGGCTTGCCGGCGTCGTCGAGGGCGGCTACCTCCTTGCCGCGGGCCGTCAGCAGGACGATGCCCGGGAAGGTCATCAGGGTGGTCATCAGCTTGCGGTGGCGGGCACCGGCCTCGTTCCACAGGTCCATCGAGATCTTCGGCTCTTCGTCCGGGCCGAGGGGCTTCGCGTTGTACTTCCGGACCTTGACCTCGTGGCGGCGGCGGGCCTTGTCGGAGGCCCAGTCCTTGAGCAGGTCCCACTCGGCGGTCATCGAGTCGATGACCAGCACCACCGGCGGTTCACCGGCGGCGGCCGCGCGGGCGGCCTCGGCCTTGACGGCGTCGACAGCGCCCTGGATCTGCGCCCAGGTGCCGTTGTGCTCGACGACCAGGTAGTTCGCGCCGGGGATGGCGCCGTACTCGTCGGCGGCTCCCTCGCCGAGGTCGATCCAGTACATCTGGCCGATCCGCGGGGAGGTGGAGAACTGGGCGCAGGCCCAGGACTTGCCGGACTTCTCGCCGCCCTCGATGAGGATGAGCGGCCACGGGACACGGCCGGTCGGGCGGCGGGTCTTCAGGGTGGTCATGCGCTGGGTCCTTCGGTACGCGCGGTCTGGATGTCGTCGAGGCGGAGCCGGCCGGTGCGGTCGTCCGGGCCGGCCGGGAGCTGCCGGGTGGCCCACCAGCCGGGGGCGAGGGCCTGCCGGTCGGCCGGGTGCAGGGGCGACCAGTCGCCGGGCACGGGCCGGTCGATGAGGTGCCGCTCGCCGCGCCGGCCGTGGCTGGCCCGGTGGCGGCCGATGTAGCCGTCGGGGGCCGGCCCCACGGTGGGGGCCGGCACGACGGTGGGCTGCTGCTGGGTGGGGGCGTCGAGGTGGATCACCGGGGTCCGTCCTCTCGGTGGGTGTTGGCGTAGGTCTCGATGGCCGCGATGTCGTCGGGGGTGAGCAGGGCGGCGGCGGTGCTCCGGATGGCGGCCCGACGCAGGGCCACCACCTCGGCCCGCAGCTCGCGGTTCTCGGCCTGCGCGTCGCGGCGGTCCCGGTCGGCGGCCCAGAGCAGACCGGCGAGCACGGCGACGACGACCAGGGCCACAGCCAGGGCGACGGCCATCACGCGGCGGCCCTCCCAGCGAGGTACGCCTCCGGGGCCGGGTACCAGCCGAGCGACACCCCGACCCAGTACGCGCACTCCTCGTCGTGCAGGTCACCGGCGATGTGCCCGCACGGCAGGGCGTCCACGGTGATCAGGCCGGTCGGCTGGGTGGGCTCGTCGTCGTCCCGCCGGGCCGGCTGGGTCGGGGCCGGCATGGGCCGGGCCGGTCCGGGCGGCATCGGCTGCTCGCCCGGCCATGCGGCGGCCACGTCCCGAACCCGACGGCGGCCCGTGCCAGCCGGCACCGTGGCGTCCAGCTCCGGGTACCACGTCTGCCGCAGGCCCCGACCGGTTCGCTTCGCGTCGTACATCGCCACGTCGACCCGGCGCAGCGTCTCCGCCAGATCGGCCAGCGCGGTGGTGACACCGACCGTGCCGGTGACCGTGATCTGCCCGGTGGGCAGGTCCACCGGCCACGACGTCACCAGGTCGGCCAGCATGTCCGGTGCGGCGAGCAGCAGCAGCTCGTCGCCGCCGAGCCGGACCGCCGTGCCGTACAGGCGCAGCCCGGCGGCGACCGCGACCAGGGCGGCGTCTCCGGCGGCGTGGCCGAGGGTGTCGTTGATGTCCTTGAAGTGGTCGAGATCGACCAGGGCGACGGCGAGGCCGGCGGGCCGTTCGGCCGGCCAGGTCTCCTCGAGCCAGCGCCGGTTGTACAGGCCGGTGAGCGGGTCGGTGGTGGCCTGCCAGGTGCGCTCGGCGAGCCGCTGCTCGAGGTGCGCCTCGCGGATCTCCAGGTAGGCGATGCGGGCCTGGAGGGCGTCGACGTCGATGGTGGGGGCGGTCACCGGGCACCGCCCTGCGTGGCCTCGAGCGCGGCGCGCAGCTTCGCGTTCTCCGCCTCCAGCTCGACGCGCGACCGGAGCTTCTCCTGCCGCGTCGGCGGGTTCGGCATCCGCGCCGCCGCCGCCACCCGAACCTTGCCGAGCGTCGCCTTCATCTTCCGCTCGGTGCTCCGGTTGTTCCCCCGCCCCTCGGTCTGGGTCAGGGCCGTCGTGCCGAAAGCGGCGGCGAGGGCGTCCACGACCGGCACCGCGCGGTCCGCGTCGGACTCGACGTAGCTGGTGTAGATGCCCAGGTAGGGGCCGAAGACCGGCGGCGTGTCCGTGCCGGCGAGGGCGGCGGCCCGTTCGGCGATCGTGCGCAGGTCGGCGGCGAGGGACAGCCACCAGTCGGCCTTGATGCAGTCGGCGCAGTGCAGGCCGCCCGGCTCCGGGGTTCCGGTGCACCCGTGTCCCGGGGTGAGCAGGTTCAGGCAGGCCGGCTGAACGCTGTCCGGGGCGAGCCCGGCACCGGTCACCGCGCCCACCACCTGGCCGAGGTCCAGGCCGGACAGGGTCACCGTGTGCTGTCCGTCCGGGTAGACGACCGCGCTGGCCTCCCGACCCGACGGGTGGATCAGGCCGTAGACGGTGGCGTCGTCGGCGATCTCGTAGCTGTGGTCCGCCTTCCAGCCGGCGGCGAACAGCTTGCGGAGCAGGGCGATGGCGGGGGTCAGGTCGGGGGTGGTGTCCGGCTCGGCCGGGATGATCGTCGGGATAGGCTGGTCGTGCATCTGGACATCTCCTCTTCAGGGATCCGTGTTGTCCGGGTGTCGAGCCCTCTGCCGTTGCCGCGGCCGGGGGCTCAGCTCGTCTTGGTGCGGGGCCGGCGGCGGGCGACCCGCTCCGCCGTCCCAGCGAGGTCCTGCTCGCGCTGGCTCGCCGTCGCGCTCGTGACCGTTGCGCCCTGGAGTAGCTCCAAGACCTGCTCGCCGGTGAGGTAGCGCTGCTTGCCGATCTTGATGTGGGTGAACGCCCGCTTCCGGGCCTTCCGCTGGAGACCGATCAGCGACAGCCGATACCGCTCCGCGACCTCCTCCAGCAGGTGGAGCTCGGGCAGTGCCTGGGTCATCCCGTCCTCTCTTCCGCCTTGACGGTGTGGGCCTCGAGGTAGGCGGTGAGGCTGGAGAGCGGGATGCGGATCGAGCCGTTTGGGCCGTCGGCCTTGATCGCTGTGAGCGCGCCGGCCTTGATGTACCGGCCGATGCTCCAGCGGGAGACCCGCAAGCTCTTCGCGACCTCGTCGACGGTCAGGTACTGCTCCGTCGTCTCCACCCGCACCCTCACCACCTTGCATCGAATCGTAGCGTGTCCGTGCGATTCAAGACGTTAGACGACACGGCAAGACGATGCAAGACGCTACGGTGCAAGTTGCAGTGACGGGCCTCTAGCAGCGCCTATGAGCTGGGGCTATGTCCGGATCGTGCGGACGTGCTACAACCTGCACATGAGCGAACGGGGTGTTGCCTACGCCTTCTGGCTGCGAGTGCGGTCCGAGCAGGCCACGCGCGGCTGGACGGACGACGAGCTGAAAGAACGCTCGGGCATCGCCCGTACCACCATCGACCGCCTCGCCAAGGGCAAGCGGCCACCGCTTGCCCGGGTCGTTAACTCCCTCGCCAAGGCGCTCGACATCGACAACGACGAGGCGCACCGGCTCGCCGGCCGACTACCCGGAGAACCGGACCAGGCCGAGGGCGAGCCGTCCCCGGCGGAACGCCGGATCAGCGCCCGCGAAGCCGTCCTGAACGACCCAGACCTCAACGACCAGCAGAGGGCGGTCATCCTCGGCGTGATCGACCTGATCACCGGAGGCGGCGGCGAGGATCAGGGGCGCCAGGCGTCCTAATCCGGTCGCGCCGACTTACGAGCGTCCGCCACCGCGTCCACCGCAGCGTCGATCGCCTGCGGCATCAGGTCCCCGTAGATCTCGCTCGTCGTGGCGAGCTGCTGGTGACCAAGCAGCCGCGAGATGGCCAGGGGAGTCATCCGGGGGTCGCTGAAGAGCCAGCTCGCGTACGTGTGCCGTAGGTCGTGCCACGACGGCGCGGAGTGCAGCACGGTGGGACAGTCGCAGTCCGACACCGATCCGACCCGGGGGCCGTAGTGCGCCGCGCACCGCGTCGTGTCGTCGACAACCCGGGCGCCACACGGCTGCCCCGCCCACGTCGTACCGCCGTAGTCTCGGCACCGACCGCGCGCGCCCTCCAGGCGCTCACCCTCGCCGGTCGGTGGGTGAGTGGGGCAGAGACGGGCCCGGAGAAGGGCCGGCTTCCACGCCTGGTCGTACATCCGGTCGTAGTCCAGGGCACCCTTGTCATCCCGGAAGATAAGCGTCTCTGGCGGCTGCCCCTCGACGAGTTTGGTGAGTGTGCGGTAGAGGTCGTCGCCGATTGGAAGAACTCGCTTGGCCCGGCCCTTCGTCGTGCCCAAGTACCGCTTGCCGCTTGCCTCCTTCCACGCCCGCCAGACCCTCAACCTCGGCCCCGAGGAATCAGTGGCCGGCACGAGGTGCATTGCGGCCAAGGCGGTCACTTCCGACCAGCGGAGCCCGGTTTCGACGATGCAATCCAGCAGCGAATGCCACTGCTTGGCAAACTGGGCACGCAGCAGCTCGAACTGCTGCGGCGTCAGGTAGACCGCGTGGTGCTCACCGGTGTCGTCGTCGGCCCGTTGATCCCGGATGAAGTCTGTGCCGTGGCACGGGTTCACGCTGATGTGCCCGTGGCGCATGGCAGCGGTGAGCGCGGTGTGCAGCAGCGAGTAGTAGCGGGTCACCGTCTTCTGGCTCATCCCGCTGGCGCGTAGTTCGTTTAGCCAGGTGCCGATAGCGACCGACGTGAGCTGAGGCAGGGGAGTGTCGCCGAAGGCGGGGTATATTCTGTCGCGGAGCTGTTGTTCGTACCGCTCTCGCGTTCCAGGTGAGATGCGAGTCTTCGACGGTAGCCATTCCTCGCACCACTGTTTCAGAGTGATGCCATCATCGGCAGGGGAATTGGAATCCCCCGTGGGAATGCCCATATCCGTGTACACGCGGTCGGCGGTGATGCGCCCTCGGTGGCCCTCGACGATCGATTTCGCCTCGTTGGCGTATTCCTCGGCAGGCCACGAGGTGTACTGCTTCTGGCCGTCGTACCGCCAGACGACCCGCCAGGAGTCCCCTCGTCGCTCGATGCTCGCCATGGGGACAGATCATCGTCCCCATGGGGACACGGATCAAGCCTTACGGGTCCACTTGGGGTCGACAGAGTCACGGAACGCACAACATGAACCCGGACAATCTGTGTCACCGCAGCTCAGTATGGGGGTAGCCGATCGGCTCATAATCCCTCGGTCACGGGTTCGAGTCCCGTCCGCCCCACCAGCCCAGAGGCCACGTGTGATCTTGGTCTTCCCCTGCTGACGCCAGGAAACCACCCGCCGGCACTTCCTGCGCCACCTGCGCGCCGCCAGCCGGGTGGGGGAGAGCACGCCGGCGGCCCTCGCCCGTACCCGTCATGATCATCTTGATCTAGCAGTCCTTGCATCCCGGAAGCTCCGACCCGGATATTGGTCGGGCTGGGCGGAGGTGGTTCGGTAGCCTGTTGTCCGTGCGGAGGTTCAAGCTCGGTAAGGTGCCGGTGCGGGTCGCAGTGACCGGCCGCACTGTCGGGCTGCCGCTGTTCGAGTCGATCGAGATCCTCGGACGTGAGCGAACCTTGGCTCGCCTGCGAGCCACACTCGACCGCCTCAGCTGACCCCTTCGCGTCCGGCGGATCGATCCGCCGGTAACTGGTCGTCGATCGATCCGCTCCCTGAACGATTCCGGAAGATCCGCCTCCCTGCCCGAGGCGGATCGGAGCGAGATTGGCGTACCTTTCATGGATCTTGAAAAGCTGCTGGCCGACCGGCTGGCGCAGGCGTTCTCCGTCGTGGCCGGCGGGCCGGTCGATCCGGTCGTGCGGCGGTCGCAGCACGCGGACTACCAGTCCGATGCCGCCCTGTCCCTGGCACGTCGGCTCGGCCGCCCGCCCCGGGAGATCGCCACCGAGGTCCTCGGTCAGGCAGAGCTGGCGGACCTCTGCTCGGCTGTGGAGGTGTCCGGTCCGGGGTTCATCAACCTGACGGTCGCCGACCCGGCTCTCGGCGCGCTGCTGTCGAGGATGGCCGTCGACACCCGGCTCGGCGTCGCGGTGAGCGCCGCTGCCGAGACGGTGGTCATCGACTACTCGGCGCCGAACGTGGCCAAGGAGATGCACGTGGGGCACCTCCGGTCGACCGTCATCGGTGACGCCGCCGTACGGCTGCTGGAGTGGCTCGGACACCGGGTGATCAAGGCCAACCACCTGGGCGACTGGGGCACCCCCTTCGGGATGCTCATCGAGCACCTGCTCGACCTGGGCGAGTCGGAGGCCGCCCACGAACTGTCCGTCGGCGACTTGGACTCGTTCTACAAGGCGGCCAGGGTCAAGTTCGACACCGACGACGCCTTCAAGGAGCGGGCCAGGCGGCGGGTGGTCGCCCTGCAGAGCGGCGACGAGCTGACCCTACGGCTGTGGCGGCTGCTGGTGGCCGAGTCGGAGGAGTACTTCCTCACCGTCTACGACCAGCTCGGCGTCCTGCTCACCGAGGAGGACTTCCACGGCGAGAGCTACTACAACGACATGCTCGCTCCGGTGACCGACGAACTGGACCGGCTCGGGCTGCTGCGGGACAGCGGCGACGCCGCCTGCGTCTTCCCCGAGGGCTTCACGGGGCGCGACGGGCAGCCGTTGCCGATCATCGTGCGTAAGCGCGACGGCGGATACGGCTACGGCGCCACCGACCTCGCGGCGATCCGGCACCGGACCCGGGATCTTGGCGCGACCCGACTGCTCTACGTCGTGGGGCTGCCGCAGCGGCAGCACTTCGAGATGGTGTACGCGGTCGCCCGGCAGGCCGGATGGCTGACCCCGCCAGCGAAGGCCGAACACATCGGCTTCGGCTCGATCCTCGGCTCCGACGGCAAGATGCTGCGCAGCCGGGCCGGTGGCTCGATCAAACTTGTCGGACTGCTCGACGAGGCCGTGACCAGGGCCGCCGAACTGGCCCGGCAGAAGAACCCCGACCTCCCCGAAGCCACCGTCGCCGACGTTGCCCGCGCGGTCGGCATCGGCGCCATCAAGTACGCCGACCTGTCCACCGACCGGATCAAGGACTATGTCTTCGACTGGCAACGGATGCTCGCCCTCGACGGCAACACCGCTCCGTACCTGCAGTACGCCCACGCCCGGATCCGGTCCATCTTCCGTCGCGCCGGGATCGAGCAGTTCACCGCGACCCCGATCTCGATCGTGCACCCAGCCGAACACGCCCTCGCCCTCGAACTGGCCGCGTTCGGCACCGTCGTCACCGCGTCGAGCAGAACCTGGAGTTCCACCGGCTCGCCGGCTACCTGCACACCCTCGCCGCCACCTTCAGCGGCTTCTACGAACACTGCCCGGTCCTGCGCGCCGAGGGCGAGGTGCGGGACAGCCGGCTGGCGCTGTGCGACCTCACCGCCCGAGTCCTGCACCAGGGCCTGTACCTGCTGGGCATCGCCGCCCCGGACCGCATGTAGCCATCGAAGCTCAGGACGCTGGCTTAGGCCCGTGGTTACCGTCGTAGTCGCCCAGATTCACGGACGACAACCGGCCGTCCCAGCTGTCCAGTACGCCTGCTTCTTCGAGCCCCAGTAGTAGTTGCGGTATCCCAGCAGTTCGCCAAAGCCCTCATGGCGTTCGACGCTGTCGGGTGTCCCGAACGCGGTAAGGAACTGCTCGTACGACCGCAGCGAACTGAAGTAGGCCAGCGCGCCCCGCTCCGCGCCGTACAACGCGAAGCCGACCACCCTTCACCCGCGATCTTGTAGCTGACTTTGTCAGCAGTGTGCAGCATGCCGTGATCGTCGATGACGCTGGCGACTACCTCGTCGAGAGTGAGCCGCTGGCCGTCTGCGCCGTAGTATTCGGCTTCGATGCCGGTGCCGCTCTTCCCCCTGTGAACGATCGGGGAGAGGGTGACCTGTTCGATCCGCTCTCGGTCGATGGAGTCAGCTGCGTTCGATCCGTAGCGAATCCCGGCGAGGGTCAGCGTCCGGAGATCAAGGACGGCTGGGCAAGGACATCGAGGCTGTCCAGGATCTCGATCACCGGACCAAGATAGCGATGGCATACAGCCGAGACTGCCCGCAACGTCGCTGAGGGACGCTGCCCGAGCCGCTGTCCGCTGTCCCGCCGGTCGGCAGTTGCGCGGCGAAACCCGTCGTCTGCCGTGGACGCTCGCTGGTAGCGTCCTGGCCGTCTGAAGGGAAGATCGGCATGGCCAAGCTCAACCAGATCATCGCGGTCACCAAGGGCGTGAAGGCCCAGACCACCCGGGAGTTCGTCGACGCCCAGCGCAACATCCAGAAGGCGCCGATGCTGTCCGGCATCTCCGCAGCTACCAGCCGAAGGACGAGGAGGGTGAGCAGCTTCCGCCGGAGTCCACCCGGGTCCAGGTGTCGGCCACCGACGTGATCGGCGACGTGTCCAAGTCGCTGACCCGGCTCTTCGACCTCGTCCTCACCCAGGACGTCGCGAACACCCGGGCCAAGGCCGACGTGGTGGTGGACGGCCGGACGATCCTCGCCGACGTGCCGGTCACGTACCTGCTCTTCCTCGAGAAGCAGCTTGTCGACCTGTACGCCTTCGTCGACAAGCTGCCCGTGCTGGACCCGGCCGAGACCTGGACGTTCAACGACGCCCCGGGGCGTACGCCTCCGACCCGGTGAAGACGGTGCGCAGCCGCAAGGTGATGCGCAACCACGTCAAGGCCGAGGCGACCGAGAAGCACCCGCCCAGGTGGAGGTGTACACCGAGGACGTCCCGGTCGGCTATTGGACGACCGTGAAGCTCTCCGGCGCCCTGCCCGCCACCCGGGTCAAGGAGTTGCGCGAGCGGGTGGCCAAGCTCCAGCAGGCCGTCAAGTTCGCCCGCGAGCAGGCCAACATGACCGAGGTGGAGGACCAGAAGGCCGGTG
>NZ_FMHW01000002.1:3300000-3530000 GCF_900090325.1 Micromonospora pallida
CACCGGAGAATCGCCGTGCGTGGTCACCGTGAGGTCGAACACCACCCGGTAACGCGCCTGGTCCTCCCTACGGTTCAGCACCGTGTGGTTCAGGGCCTTGCCCCCCACCTCCAGCGCGGACTCGCGTTCGGACTCGCCGCCGAAGCCGAACGAGAAGGCACCGCCCGTCCGGTCGGCGGCCTCCTCCCGACCACCCGGGTCGGCCGGCGCGTGGGTCAGTCCGAGGACCACCGCGTCCACGTCGACGCCGGCGCCGCTCGTGTCCGACACCTCCTCGCCGGAGGTCGCGATCACCCCGAGGTCGTCCCGTACCGTGACGCCCTCGGTGATCCCCGCCAGCTGCAACTCCCGGATGACCGCCTTCGTGTCGACGTAGCCGCGGAACCTGCCGACCGTGAGTCGCTCGTCGATCGTGTCCGTCATGTCCCCGTTCGACAGCACCCAGCGACTACGGTTGCGGGTCGTCCGCTCGTTGAGCAGTTGGCGGGTGGCCTTCGCGGCGACGCCCGCCGCGGTGTCGGCCGGCAGGGCGGCCGTCAGTGCCTGGTGCCAGCCGGTCACGAGTGGGGTCAGGTCGATCGCGTTGAGCACGTCCCGGGCCTGCGACGTCGACCGTGCCGGTGACCCGGGTGGCGACGGCGCGAGCCGGGCTGCCGGGTTCGGCGCGGCGCTGCCGTTGGCGTACAGGGTGGGCAGGGAGATGTCGAGGAGGCCGGTCTCGGCCGGCACCGACGGCCGTCCCCACTCGATGCCGTTCACGAAGACCTGGAAGGACACTCCGCTGGTGAACGACGTCGACTGGGTCACGAACATCTTCCGGCCCCAGATGACCCGGGTCTCCCGGGACATCGCCTGCTGGCGCTCGCTCTTGATCGACACGGACGGGAGGTTCGCGATCAACCTGGACGCGTGCCCGGTCGAGATGTCGAAGGTCTCCTCCAGCCCACCGTCGGTCTTCCGCCCGCTGGACACGGACGTGTCGTTGCCGACCTTGGTCGAGCCGAACGAGACCCCGTACACCCGCGCGCCTCCGGCGTTCCCGGCGGGCGCCGGTCGCGGACCGTACGGCACGGGATGGATCCACACCAGTCGCCCGCCCGCGCTGAGGGTCTCTCCGGAGAACAGCACCTGCTCCCAGCGCTCACGGTGTTCCTCGACGGCGCGGGAATCCCCCGGATCCGGTGCCGTCAGCAGCCTGTGCAGCGCGGCCGACACCCGCGCGCGGACGGCTGCCTCCTGGTGGGCGCTGCCCAGGTCCAGCCGGTCGGTCGTGCCCATCTCGATGTCGTCGGCGCCCCCGGTCGGCCACCCGGACGGCAGGTCGTCCATCAACTGCGCGACGGTCTCCGTCACCTGCTGCGGCGTCAGGTGCCGCACCGCCGAGACGCTCAGCTCACCGAGGGCACCGGCGGCGAAGTACCACGGCGTCGCCGGCTCGACGTCCCTGGCCGTCCCGGTGGCCGCAGCCCGAGCCACGTCGGCTCGATCCCGCTCCCCGACCGCACGCTCCCAGGTCGTACGCGCAGCGGACACCGCACTCCGGGCGCGGTCGAGCCGCCCCTGGTGGTGGGCGACGTCCTGCGCCAACCGGGTCCGTTCCGCCGCACGCGCCGCCGCGTCGACCGCGTCCCTCAGCTCGGCCTGACGCCACGTCTCCGCTTGGCGCTCCGCGTTGTCGGCGTGCTCCCGCTCCGCCTCGACGCGCTCGCGTTCCTCCTCGACCGCACGCAGGTCGGCCCGCTGCCACTCGTCCTCCTGCCGCCGCGCGTCCTCGTCCGCCCGGACCCGTTCGGCCTCCGCCCGTTCGGCCTCCCGCCGGCCCTCCGCCCACCGCCGCTGCGCCTGTTCGGCCAACTGGTCGTCGGCACGCTGCTGGTCCTGCCGGGTCCTCGCCGCTCCCTCGGCCAGCTCGCGCTCCCGTGCGCGCCACTGCTCTGCCGCAGCAGCGACCTGCCGTTGCTGCGCACGCTCCGCCGCGAGGTGCTGCTGCCCGGGGTCCCGGTCCGCCAGCTGTCGCTGCGCCTCCTCCGCCGTGGCCCGCGCCTCCTGCTCCTGGCGCCGTTGCTCCTGCCGGTCGGCCTCCGCCTGCGCGGCCTCGCGGACCGCGTTCCGGACCGCCAGCGCCTGCTGCACGCCCTGCCACGTGTCCCACCGCGCCTGCTCGTCCCTCCGGGCCTGCCCGCGTGCCGCCGCCCGCTCGCGTGCCTCCTGACCCGCCACCAGACGCTGCGCCGCCCGGGTGGCTGCCTCCTGCCGGGCCACCTCCCGCTCGCCGGCCCGCTGGGCCGCGAGCTGCTCGGCGGCCTCCCGCGCTGCGTTCCGCTGCCGGATCCGCTCCGCCGCCCGGTCCGCCGCCGCTGCCCCGCCGGCCTGCAACGCCTGTAGGCCGTCCGTCCGCTGCTGTACCGCCGCCCGCCAGTCCGCCTCCCGGCTGGCGGCGTCCTGCTCCAGCGCCTGCCGCGTCCGGTCTGCCGCCCGCACGGCCCGCTCCAGCAGCTGTCGCGTTGTCCCGCGCTGCCGTTCCAGCTCGGCGACCCGGTCCTGGGCCCGGGTGAGCCGTTCCCACGCCGCACGCTCCGCCGCTTGCCCCGCAGCACCGCTGGCCGGCGTCGCATCGACGTTGTTCGGGGTCTGCGCGGCGTTGGTCGGGGTCTGCGGCGCGGGCACCGGTGGCACGGCCGGGCGAGCCTCGACCTGGCGCGCCACGGCCTCCCGCGCCGACGACAGCTCGCTGCGCGCTGCGGCGAGGTCGGTCTCGACGGCAGCGGTCCTGTCCCGGATGCCGGCCAGTTCCCGGGTCAGCCGCTCGACCTCCGGCGTGCCCCCGGCCGGCGTCGCCGCCACGTCGCCACCCTCGACGACGCCGGCCGCCGTGGATGGCGCAGGGGCGCTTCCCTCGCCGGCACCGGCCAGATCCTCCCCTGCCGGACCCGTCGCGGTCGCGTCTTCTCCCGCCGTCGAGGGCGCCTGCGGAACACTCACCCCGTCCGTCGTCGCCACGAACCGCACCCGACCAGGTCGGACGGGCCCCCGGGCCAGCCCACCCCGCTGACCGTCCAGGAACACCACGTTCCCGTCGTCGGTCCGCACCACGTTGACCGCGTGTGAGATCCGGTCACCCTCACCGGTCATGACCACCACACCACGGGCCCCCGGCTCCGCAGCTTTCATCACCTCCACCACCGCCGCGTAGTCAGCCACGTCCACCAACGGCCGACCCGTGTACTGCTGCAACCACGCCACCGGCAGGTACGCCTCCGGCGGCACCTGGTGCCCCACCCCGTCCGCCAACGACATGTCGGTGCCGATCGCCGCCAACACACAGTTCGTCGCGTACTGCTTCCCCCGGTCCCGGTACGGGTTCACCCCACCCAGCCACGGGAACCAGTCCGACACCTCGGTGGGCGACATGTCACTCGGCATCAGCACGTCCTCCGCCGCTCGGCCGGCGATCTCGGCGGACGCGGGACGCGGGAACGGGACTCCGGCCGGCGTCGCGTCCGCCTCGCCGGCGACGCCGGTGCCTGTCGTGGGTGACGTGGTGCTGCTCCCCCCGATCGCGCCGGCCAGATCCTCGGCGTCGACCGGAGCGTCAGGGGCGGCCGGGGGAGGCCATTCCTCCGGTACGGCATCCAGCGTGGGCGAGTAGTCGGATCCGGACAGGCTCGAAGTCGGGTCCTCCGGAAGCGGGCCGAGCTCGGCGTCGGTCGGGTTCAGCGCGGTGTTGCGCCGGGTCGGGGGCACGAGAATGCTGGCGATCGAGCCGGACAGGCTGCCGGTCGCGCTCGTGTTCACGTTCGCGAGGCTGCCCGTGAGATCGACGGACGAGGATTCGCTCCCCGACCACTCCTGGTTGTTCTGCGCGTACTCGAGTACGGCCAGCATCTGGTCCAGTTGGGCCAACGGGTTGTCGGCGGTCTGGCTCTCCAGCGCCATCGACAATTTTCTGGTGAGGCTCTCCGGGCTCTCCATGATCTCGGGTTGGTTCGCGTCCGACACCACGAAGACGTAGTTGCTGTCCTTCCGTTCGATCGGCGGGAGCTCGGGAAGCGAGTCCTGCAGACCGATCCGGTTGTACTCCTCCCGGCGGTAGGTGAGCTGTTCGTAGAGCTGCTGCTGGTGCTCGTTGAACGTTTTCGAGGTCTTGCCCTTTTCGAGCTTCGGGACCCGCTCGTCGTAGGACCCCTGGGACCGGACGACGTATTCGCCCGCCTTCACGATCTTGTTTTTCGTCTTGTCGACGAACTCCCACGCGACGACACGCAGGCCCTCGATCTCGCGCCGGTCGACCTTCTCGAAGAGAATCTTCGCCTCGGTGTTGTGCAGGACGCTCGGTATCATCACCCCCCGGTACACGTGGGCGTCGACCAGGCCGTCGGTGACGGCCACGAGCTGGTGGGAGAACTGTTCCCACATGCGGTTGAACCCGGGCGGGTAATTGAAGAAGCTGCCGGTGCCGAGCATGATGTTGTCGAAGACCTGCCCGCCGGGCGTCGCCTCGAGCATCCGGTTGCCGCTCTGCTCGGTGATCCGTTCGGCGACGGCGGGGCCGATCTTGCCCCACAGGGCGAGCCTCGACCGGAACTGCTGGACGGCTTCTGGGAACTGGGCGTCGAAGTCGCTGTCGTGCTGGTGCTTGAACCACCACTTGGCCGGGACGGAGAAAGCGTGGTTGTCCGCCATCAACTGCGCGAACGGGGCGACCCGGTCGGCGCCGAACCGCTTGACGACCTCAGCGTCGATCTCGTCGTTGGTCCGGCCCTGAGCTTTCAGCCGGAGCTCGAACGTCATCTGTTCCTTGAAGTCCTCGTAGGCATCTCGCAGTTCGCGGTTGTTCCACAGCTTGTCGTAGCGGGACATGCGGAACTCGATCTTGTGCCAGTCTTCCTCGGCCCGCTGGAAGTCGATCGTCGAGCCCTGCGGGGGAGGTCCTCGGACGAGGAACTCTCCGGCGAGGAAATCTGACCGGAGGAATGCTGCAACGCGGGCTCGCCCTCGGCGCCGAGGGTGTCGGGCAGCTCGTCGGGCGACGGCGTGCGGCCCCCATCGTCCGGCACCCGCGATCCCGACGGGGGCCGGGCAGCTTCGTCCATCCCGGCCAGATCCGCATGCTCCGCAACGGTCACGGTCGCGGCGTCTGCCACCCCCGCCGGCGGTCGTGGGACGCCCACGCCGTCGGTGGTCGCCACGAACCGCAACCGGCCAGGCTTCACCGGCCCCCGAGCCAGCCCGCCCCGCTGACCGTCGAGGAACACCACCCTCCCGTCATCGGTGCGCACCACGTTGACCGTGTGTGAGATCCGGTCACCCTCACCGGTCATGACCAGCACACCCCGGGCACCAGGCTCCGCCGCCGCCATCACCTCCACCACCGCGTCGTAGTCGGCCACCTCCACCAACGGCCGACCCTCCGCGTACCGCTGCAACCACGCCACCGGCGACGGCACGTCCGGCGGCACCTGCCAACCCACGCCACCCGCCAACGACATGTCCGTACCGATCGCCGTCAACACACAGTTGGTGTCGAAACCCTCACCACGGCCCGGGTTCACACTGCCCAGCCAGTCGAACCAGACCGACACCTCAGCCGGCGACAGCTGACTCGGGAGCAACACGTCACCGCGTACCGACACGCCAGCCATATCCGGTGGGGGTGGCTGCTGGTGTGGCACGGTCGCCTGGCCGGGCAACTCCCGCGTGACACCGCCGACATCACCGGCCATCATGGTTTCGCTCGAACCCGCGTCCGCCCCTACGGGCAACGACGACCCATCGTCGATGCGCGGACGCTTCGGGCCCCGCCCAGCTGCCCACTCGGCTTCCTTTTTGCGCCGGTCGACCATCCTCTGCCGGTCTTCGAGCTGCTTTATGAGAGCATCGTAATCCGTCGCATCCTTGCTGAAGAGCCGAAAGGCGTATTCGGGCTCGGACTCCGGCTCGCCTTCCCGTCTTGGGACCAACGGCGCCTTGACCACGACGACGACGTCTTCGACGGTCTTGCCATCCTTTCCGGTCGGCCGGAGCCGCTCCCCCACCTCCAAGGTGATCGGCGTCCCAGGGTCGATATTCACCTCCCGCCCGTCCAACGTCCTGCCCGAGTTTCTGCCGCCGAGAGTAAAACCCAGAGGACCAGGCACTCGCCTTTTCCAGTCAATTGTGTCCTCGAAAGACCTCACCCGGGAAAGGGCCCACCAATTCCCGCGTTCCCACAGCGCCCGCTTGCGGAAAAACTCGATGTCGTCGACGGTGGGGGCAGGATTGACCAGTTGCAGATACAGGTCCTGCCCGGTCCCGCTCTTCCCAGCCGGCATTACCACGACCGCGATGGGCTGACCATCCAGGCCATACCCGAGTCGAACAATAACCTCCTCCAGATTATCTGGGATGACAAATGGACTTCCGTCGGCCGCCACTTTGAGGGCTGGGATACGGGCTCTCCGGAGTTTCTCGCCTTCGGAGCCCTTGCCAAAGGAGCGGCTCAATTGGCCCGTTCGATGGTCCAATGGCGTCACGATGTGATAGAGAGCGCTGACCGGCGGCTCGTCGAGTTGCCACGCCTGGCCGTCGACCCGAGCCCGAGCTGTTCTGTCTCTCAGTTCGACCAGCTCGCTGTCAGTAAATTCGCGGTCGATCTTTCGGTAGGCAAATTTTTCGGCGCCGTTGGCCAGGTACGGCATCTTGACAATGCCGACACCCGTCCCGTCGACCGACCCGAAGTCGATATCGACCATGTCGCCCGGTAGGACCATGTGGTCGAGATGAGTGAGTTGCACCTGGTTGCCGCCCAGCCGGATACTCAATCCCGAGTACCTGCCGGCGCGGACGAAGGCGGCGACACGGAGGGTGAACGGGTCTTCGAGTTCCCATCGGTAGCCACCTTCCCAGGTGCCGCCGCCGCTGCTGAGGCCGGTGAGGTACCGGCGGTACACGTCAAGTTCTTCGGCTTGGCGGCGAGGGGAAAATGGGCGTTTACCGATGGCCGCGAGGTCGCGGTCCAATTTGTAACGCAGGAGGGACCGGTGACGCCCGGAGAATTTCTCCTCCGCTGCGGCGATTTCGGCTTTCAGTAGACGGAGCGCCTCGTTGAAAAGGCTATCGCGCTGCTGCTGTTCGGGGTCGTATATCGACCGCCCCCGGTAGCCACTGGCGATGCGGGCGACGATGTCGGCATCGGTCGGGTCACGAGGTTTGAGGATGATGTAACCACCCTTCCACCACACGACGGGCTGTGGGATGGCACCGCCATCGGACGGCGGGCCAATGTCGTCGTACGGGTTGCCGAAAGGATGGTGGACCCGCATCGGCTGGTCCAACCCCTGAGCCAGCACATGGAGAGCGACATGCGCGACTTCGTAACCCGCAGATCGGGCGTTTGCGATCTTGTCGAGCCAGATCCGGTGCAGGGCATCCCGTTGCTGCTCGGACATATTCTCCGGATCCGGATACGGAAGAAGCTCCCTGAACCTCGACGATCCGCCCAGGGCGAGTTCCTCGGCCAGTTGGCGGGCCAGCCATCCGCTCAATCCAGTCTGGGTGGTGACGCCTCTCCTCCCCAACTCATCCCGGTAGGTGTTCAACACCGACTCGTTGAAGACGTAGTTCGGCCTCCGATCAAGCGACGCACGGTCGAAATCGAACACCTCGCGCGCCCACTTGCCAAACGCCGTCTCGGCAGCGACTCCAGCAAGCTTCAGGGATCTGATGGTTGCCGCCACTTCCTTTTCCCAGTCCGGCATCTGCCCACCCGACAGCGACCATCCCGAGCCGGCCGCCGGTGTCCTCAGATCGAGTCCTTCCAGCGGGTCATCCCACAGAGCAAGCTCCGGGTCAAAACCGAACGGGTCACCTTCCGCTGGGCCGGACGGCTGTCCGTCTGCCTCGGAGTCGGCCGGGGGGTGCCATTCCATCGCCGCCGCCCGCCCCGGCAACGAATCGGCGGGCGACTCCGACGCCTCGGAGTTCGAGCCGGGTGACTCCGACCCGGACGGCCCCACCGACCGCGGCGCAACAGTAGAAGCCACGAACGACTCCGCCACCGCCAGAATCTGATCGATCTCCCAACCCGTGAACCCAGGTTCGTGAAGATGATCCTCACCGACCGGCCTGGTCCTCCTCAGGAAATCCCTGGGCGAACCAGTGTGTGGAACCCCAACGAAGTGCTTCAGCTCATGCCCGTAACGACCAGGAGCAAGACCTGCAAGCCAATGGAGCTGATCGATCCGACCCGCCGAACCATCAGCAGAGACCCACACATCATGACTCTCCCGCAGACCAATACCAGCACGACTCAGCCGAACCTTCGTTCGCACCTCCGCCCGTGCCTCCGGACTCACCACCGGGTCGAACACCACCTCGACCCGCGGCCCACCCCCGGACCCCACAGCCCGGTTGGTCTCCACCACCCACTGCTCAACCGCACGCAACGTCCCCACAATGGAGGCACGGTCCACGTCCGCGTCCGGCGCCAACCGAAGGCGGAACGCCACCGCCCCCGACTCACGATGCGCCCAGTAGTCGACGAAGACCCGCTCCCCCGCCTCCTCCCCCGCATCTTCCACCCGGAAAGGACGCACCTCCCCCGGCGTCGGCACCAACCGCAACGGCTCCGGCCCCTGCCAAGTGAACCGATCCGAGAACACATGCGTCATCTCGCCCCAGGGAGGCAGGCTCCCCGAACTCCGATACGACACCCGCCAACCGCCGTCAACCCGCTCCACCGACGGCTCCACACCAGCCGCCCACCCGGAAGACGAGCCACCACCCCAAACCGCACCGCCCCCCGCAGCACCCCACTCAAACGCCGCCGCACCACCCGGCAGCGACACGTCACCGCGTACCGCACCGGCCACGTCCGCCGAAGGGTCCGGCTCGACCGGCGGGGTCGACGTCGACGTGGTCCGCGCTGCCACGTCCACGTGGTGCGCGAGGGCCGACGGGTCACGGGGGCGGTCGGTCCCGTTCGGTGTCAGGACGATGTACCAGATGCCCTCCGGTCCGGCCTCCTCGCCGGCCCGGTCGTTGGCCCAGGTGCCGAGCATCCGCATGCTGCCGGTGTGGATCTGGTTGCGGGCGGGTTCGTACCAGTGCAGTTGCGTGGTGGGCAGGACCACCCCGGCGGCGGCCGTGGACCCGGCCACGGCCAGCACCCGGGCACCGGGGCGCTGATCGGCCGGCAGTTCACGGGTCGGCCGGCTCACGGTGAACCCGAGCCCGGGGACGGCGTCCAGCATGTCGGCGAGCATGTCGGCGCGGTACTGCGGGATGTACGCCAGCCAGGCGGCGGCCACGGCGTCCGGGCGGCCGGTCTCCACCGGTCCGGCCGGCGGGGTGCTGGTGGGCTCCGGCCAGGCCGTGGTGTCCAGGCCGTCGGCCAATGCTCGTAGGCCGGCGGTGTCGACCGGCGGGACGGCCTGGGTGACCCACCGGTGGGCCAGGTATCCCTGGTGTCGGTTCAGGTTCTCCACCAGGGCGGTCACCGCCGTGGCGAAGTCCTGCCGCGACTCGATCTCCGCCTCGTGCAGGATCTCCAGCCGGGAGTACACGTCGGACCGGCCCCGGTGGGCGGCGAGGTCGTCCTGGACGCGCTGCGGCAGCCGCCGTACGGCGTCGTCGAGGCTCTCCGGGCGGCCGGTGATGTCCAGCCGCACCACCTCTCCACCCGGGTAGGCGAGGTACGGCGGCTCGGCGCGGGTGCCGCCGTCGACCCGCAGTTCGACCGGGACCGTCAGGCTCGCGGCGAGGTCCCGGGCCAGTTGTACCCGGTCCAGTTCGTGTACGGGGGTCTCGTCCGCCGGGGCGGTCGCGGCGTTGTCGGCCTGCCGGGTCGGGTCGGTGCTCAGCACCACGCGCGCCGGGACGGTGCCGTCGTGCCGGGCGCGCACCGTGTGTTCCAGTTCCTGGCCGACGGACCGACCGTGGCCGGAGCGGGCGATCTCGGCCAACGCCGTGTCCACGTTCACGACCGGGGTGCCGCGCGGGACCGCTGGGACCGGCAACGCCATCGCGTCCACCTGCTGTTGGGCCGCGTCCCGGGCGTCCTCGCGGGCCGTCCTGGCCTCGTCGAGCATCCGTACCGTGTTGGCGTGCGCCTGCGCCGAGACGTCGCGGGCCCGGAACTCCTCGCTCGCGGTCTCGACCTGCCGGCGCAGATCCGGCAGCTCCGCGCGGACCCGGTCGAGATCCTGTCCGGCGTCCCGGAGGTCTCCGGTGGCCTTCTCCAGCGCCGTCCGGGCCACGTCCAGTTCCCGCCGCGCCTGGTCAAGCTCTGCCTGGGCGGCGGCCAGCCGTGACTCGTCCTGGCTGGTGGCGGGGTCGTCGACGGTCTGCCGGGCCGCTGACTCCAGCCTCTCCCGTCGCGTCACCTCCGCTTCGAGTTCCGGCATCGCCCGGTCGAGGTGGTCGATGTTCTCCTCGAGCCGGGCCCGTTCGCCTTCGGCCCGGGTCAGCGCGGTCCTGGCGGCGTCGAGCGACGCCTCCGCGGCCTCCCGGGCACCCTGGGCGTCGCGTTCGTCCCGGCGGGCCTGGTCGAGGTCGTCGACGGTGCGCTGGAGTTCCTGGGTGGCCTGCTGGAGGCGCTCCCGCGTCACCTGCCGCACCCGGGCCACCTCGGCGTCCGAAGCGTCCGAAGCGTCCGGGACCGGATCGGGATCCGGTGCCGTGGTGAACAGCCGGTCGGCGAGGTGACGCAGTGCCGGCCCACGGGTGCCGGTGGCGTTGTCAGCGAGGTGGCGGATCGTCTCGGCCCACTGGTGCCGCTGCGGCGCGGAGAGGGTCTGACGCGCGTCCTGCACCAGCGTGGTGACGGCGGCATCGGCGATGTTCAGGCCGGCGAGCGCGTCGGCGGTCAGGTGCAGGATCGCCGCGTCCACGGCGTCGACCGGACCGTCGAGGGTGGCGGCCAGGTAGCCGAGGGCCGACACGGCGGCCGGGTCGGCCACGTCCGGCCGGGCCAGCAGGTTGGTCAGCAACTCCTGCCGCCCGGTCGGCATCCCCGGCAGCGGGGCCGGGGTCCCGGCCGCTGTCGGCGCCGGTGGGGTGGGGCCGAGCAGGTACCGGTATCCGTCGTCGAGGTGGCCGTAGCGGGCCAGGGTGAGCAGCGCGTCGCGGGCGGCCAGGTCGACGTCGTGGGGCAGTCCCGCCCGGCGGATCTGCAGCGCGCTGTGCGCCCGGTCGGAGAGCAGGTCCGCCCGGTGACCGTCGAGGAAGGCGCGGGAGTCGTCCCAGTTGCCGATGGCGAGCCACTCGTCGAGCGTGGCGGATGCCGGGGGCGTCGGATGGTGCACGACGTGGGCCCGCGGCAGTGGGGTGTCCGCCGTCCCGGCCCAGGTGTCGGCCGGTGCGGGTAGTGCCCGGATCAGGTCGGCGGGGGTGGAGACGTCCTCCCACGCGTGGGCCAGGTCGGTCGCGGTCGCCCCGGACGCGGTCACCTCGGCGGCGACCCGGCCGGCGTCGTCCGGGGTCAGGCCGTCGAGCAGGTCGGCGACGCCGTGGTACCGCTGCCGCTCGATGATGTCGAGCGCGTCGCGCAGCGTCGCCACGTCGCGGCCGGCTGCCGTGGGCATCTCGGTCAGGGCTTGCAGGGTGTCCGGCCAGTTCTGCGGGGGTTGATGGTCCACGCGGCGGAGGCGATGGCCCGGAAGGTGTCCAGTGCGCCGACGGCCGGGTCGAGGATGTCGGCCACGGCCCGCAGGATGCCGGCGTCGGAGACGGCCTCCGGCCCCGGCCGGGGTCGGGTCACCCGGGGGTCGGCGTCGACGAGGTCCGCCAGCGCCCGCAGCCCGGCGGGGGCGGTCGGGTCGATCGGGTCGGTCGGGGCGGTCGGTACCACCGCGGCCACCGCGTCGGCGAGCACTCGGTGCCGGGCCGTCGCGTCGGCGGCGGCGAGGTAGTCGTACGCGGCGGTCAGTTGTCCGGCCCGGATGGCGTCGAGCAGGGCACGATGCCGGTCGCGGACCGGATCGCCGGCGGGTGCCGGGGTCGTCTCGGTCCGGGTCGCGTCGGGCTGGGCCGGCGGGGTCGGGGGTGACGCCGGCCGGGCCTGCTGCTGGTCCTGCGTCAGCCGCGTCGCGGTCGGGTCGGCGCGCAGCATCCCGAGGTTGTCCTCCGCGAACTGCCGGGACGCCGTCCAGTTGCCGTCCTGAAGCAGCCAGCTCGTCAGCACGTCGGGCTCGACCAGGGTGACGGCCGACGCCCCGGCGAGTACGTCCTGGAACTGCTGGGCGTCGAGGGTCCGCTCGGCCGTCCCGAGGGCGAACGGGTCGTAGAGCCGGTACGTGCCGTCGGCGTCGACACGTGCCGCGGCGGCACCCTGGGGGCGGGTGATCCACACTCGGGTGCCGGGGCGCAGCGTGTCCGGCGCCTGCGGCAGCGGCAGCGGCAGCGGCCCGGTGGTGGTCCATCCCGGGGGCAGGACGGGGGCCAGCAGCCGCCGCGCCTGACCGGCCCGGGTCTGGGCGGTGTCGGTGTCGTGCCGGGCGGTGTGGACGGCAAGGGGGTTCGCGGGTTTGGCGGGCAGGCCCTCGGTGATCCACTCACGGGCCCGGTCGTCGGCGTCGGCGCGGGCCTGGCGGATGTGCGTCTCCAGCTCCGGACCCAGCTCCGCAGCGGCGTCCATCTGCACCGGGGTACGGCCCAGCAGCTCGTGGTAGAGGGCCATCTGCCGTCGCAGGCGGATCCCGGCCGCGTCGGCCCGCAGCTTCAGGTCACGGTCCAGGTCGAAGATCACCTCGGGGGCCGTGACCGGGGCGAACGTGCCGTCCGGACCCTCCCGCAGTGCGACGATCCAGCCCTGCGGGTCGATCCGGTACCGGCTGGCCGCGCCCTGGTCGTCGGTGACGGTCAGGTCGAGGTGGGTCTTCAGCTCGAACGCCACCACCCGGGCCACGGGGCGCGGGTCCTGGGCGAGCAGTTCCACCTCCTCCGGCGGGGTGACCGACGGGGAGCCCGGCGGCTGCACCGCCTGCACCCGCTCGACGATCTGGGGGATCCGCTCGTTGAAAAGCCGCACGTCGGCTGCGGACAGCGCGGCACCGACCGCGAGCTTGCCGACCCGGTTCTTCCAGGCGGTCAGCTCGGCGAGGTCGGCGGTGGCCTGCTGCGTGGCGTTGAGCTGCTGGAGGTGACCCACCGCCCAGTCCAAGGTCACCTCGTACCGGCGGCGGGTCTGCTCGGCGGCGCTGGCGGTGAGCCGGAGCGGGCTGACCGGGTCGTAGTGGTTGCCGAGCTGGTCGCGGATCAGCAGGGCCACATGCTGGGGCGCCTGGTCGGGGTCGAAGTCGCCGGCCTGGATGACCCGGTCGGCCACCGGCGCGGCGGCCATGCCCGCCGGGGTGGCGCGTTGCAGCAGGCCCTCCAGACCGATCGTGGGGGCGTCGGCCGCCGGTGCGGGCCAGCCGGCCGGGTTGTTCGTCTTCCAGTCGTACCGTTCGGAGAGCGCGCGCTGGAGCTCGTGTACCTCGTCGGCGAACATCTCGTAGAACCCGTCGCCGCTCATCCAACCGGTGCCGGGGGCGTCGTCGGCCTCGAACCGCGCCGGCTCGATCGGCGCCAGGCCGGCGTCGCGGTGGAACGCGCTGTGCTGGTGCGGGACCGCGACGAAACGCGCCTGGGTGCGGATCCGGACCAGGTACGTCAACCCCTGCATCTTGAGGTGGTTCTCGAGCCGCTTGGTGTCGTCGAAGGTGGCGCTGTGGCTGGCCGGCGCGTTCCGGTTCGCGCCGGTGGAGATCCGGCCGCCGGCCGTCGTGTCCTCCTGCGGGCCGATGTTCGTCTTCCCGATCGGCGAGCCGTAGGCCGCCTCCGCGTCGAAGTTGGGCCGCCACCGGTTGCGCGACTGGGTGGCCGAGGTGGTGAACGCGAACTTGGCGTACCGGCCGGTGCCGGTGGTGGCAAGCTCGCTGATGATCTCCAGCGAGTGCAGCTTGACGTACATCCGCATGGCGACCCGGTTGTTGGACGAGCCGGCGACGAACAGGTGCGAGCCGAGCAGGTACCCGCCGTCGCCCAGCCCTTCGGAGAGGTGGTTGTCGACGTTGAGCCGGGACAGCAGTCCGTCGAGCGCCACGCTGCCCCGGTACATCGGGGCGTTGGCCTGCGGGCCGAGCACGTTGCCCATGAGGTGCCGGGCGGCCGGGTAGAGGTCGTCGACCAGGGCGGCGCTGACGTAGGCGTCGCCGGGCAGCGCCGGCAGCGCGCGCAGGTCCAGCTGCGGCGACCGGGGGACGGGGGTGGCCTCGGCCAGCCCCCGGGGCACCTTGAAGTCGATCCGCCCCTCGTAGTGACGGGTCAGCACCGGCTCCACCGGCGCGAGGGAGATCCAGTCGGCGAAACCGGCGGGCGCCTGGTGCAACGCCCAGTCCGCCGCGCTGTTCATGGCCGTCATCACGTGGTTCACCAGGTAGCTCGGCTGCCAGCCGTGCATCTGCACCCGGCTGAGCTCCATGGTCAGGCCGATGTCGTCTTCGGCTTCGTAGTTCCCCGTCCAGTCGTAGACGGTGCGTTCCCGGACGACCTGCGCGGCACCCTTGACGCCGCGCCCTCCGCCCGGCGCGAACGACAGTGACCCGGCGGTGGACACCGGGACGCCGTCGACCGAGAAGCCGAACCGGGCCGGCGTCAGGTTCCAGCCCAGCGCCTGTCCGATGATGCGAGCGGTGGCGCCGTAGGCGTGCTCGTAGTTCTCGATGCCGTAGTCGGCCCTCCAGCCGGTGTACCGCGGTCGGCCGCCCAGGGTGCCCGAGACCTTCAGCTTGAACATCTGGGCCGCCACCGGGTTGCGCTGGTCGACCAGGTAGAACGTCACGCCGTTGTAGCGGTGCAGCATGTCGGCGAACACGATGTTGGCGCGCTGACCGGCGAGCGTGGACTGGAGCGTTTCGAGGCCGCCGGGCAGCGCGCCGACCACCGACTCGTCGGGCGAGACCATCAGCACGCCCCAGCTGGTCCCCGCCCCCGGCCAGTTGTCGTGGCTGGCCCCGAGCAGCCCGGGCCGGCCCGCGTCCACCAGTTCCCGAACGGCGTCCAGCACGGTCGTGGTGGGGCGCGGCCCGCCGTCCGCCGGGGCCGGCCCGGTGAACAGCACCAGATCGTCGACGCCCGCGTGGCCCAGCGTCCGGTCACCGGTCCGGGTCAGGTAGGGCGGCACGGTCAACGCGCTAAACGGGTTGACGTTCGGGTCCAGGGTGATCCCGAAGTCGGTGGCGAACCGCGCGCGGCGGCGCGGGTCGAGCACCGCGCCGCGCTGGTCCACGTGCCGGTCGGCGAGCGTCAGCGCCCATGTCTGGACCCGGTGCTGGATCAGGTACGCGCCGAGGTCGGGCAGACCGTCGACGGTGCGGCTGCTGGCGCGGTCGGCCAGGTCGCCACGCCACCGGCTGAGCAACCCCGCCACGGTGTTGCCGCTGAGCACCAACTCACCGCGGGACCACCGGCCCATCGCGTCGACCAGCTGCACATCGCTGACCGGCAGCTTCCCGGCCGCGTACTGCGCCAGGGCCTCCGCCTCCGGCAGGATGAACAGCATCGTGCGGCCCCGCAGGTCGGCCCCGGGTGGCACGCTGACCCGGCTGGCGGCGAACCCGACCTGCTTGTGGATGCCGGCGCGGACGTTGGCGTCGTATTCCGCCACATAGGCGTACCCCAGGCCGAAGGCCAGCTTGAGCATCTCCAGGCCGCCGACGCGCTTGGTCTCCGCCGACTCGCTCTCGCTGACCCGCACGCCCGCCGACTCGCCGAAGCTGACGTTGACCGGGCCGAACTTGCGGCTGAGGCCGACGTTGGGCAGGTTGAACACCTTCGTGAACGACTCGTTGGCGACGTTGACGGTCTCGGCCAGGTACAGCTCGATCAGGCCCGTGACGTACTGGTCCGGGGTGGCGCCGACGAACTGCGCCCCCTTGATCCGGGGCACCTTGACCGAGAGCGCGGCGTTGGTGTTCGCCCAGAAGCCGGGCTCGACCAGGGTGGTCGCGCCGTACTGGCCGAGCATGGCCTCCTTGAACCGCGCCTGGAAGGTGACGTGGTTGGTCAGGCTGGCCACCGGCCCGGTCATCGGCCGGCCGGCCAGGGTCAGGTCCCGCGGCAACTGGTTCTGCGCCGCGGCGCGCAGGCCGTGCGCGTCGACGAAGTACACGATGCCCTGGTGGAGCGCCGACGGTGCGACGTCGCCGGGGGCGACCTCGCTGAAGGTGGCCGGGTCGGTGTTGAACTTCAGCAGCGCGGCGTGCACGTTGGCGCGGATCAGCTCCGGCGAGACGATCGGGGCGTCCCGGTCGCTGATCCGGACCACGAAGCCCAGGTCGTACGGCGCGTTGACGAACATCACCCGGCCGCCGTACTCCTTCAGCTCCGGCCGGTTGACCACCCGGGTCACCCGCTCGGCGGCGCCGACGTTGCGGCTCACCGACCCGCCGAGGAGTCCGACGGACCGGACATCCTTGACGCTCGGCGGCAGCGCTGTGTTCACCCCGCCCTCCACCGACCAGCCCTGGTTGCCGCTCGCGCCCTGGCCGGCGATGCCGAGCGACATCCCGAGGGTGACCGTGCTCACCTCGTCGCTGAGCCGTTCGAAGTGCACCGAGTTGCCGTCCGCGTCCACGTCCGCGGTGATCCGGGGAATCGCGAAGACGGTCACCTCGGCGGTACGCATCACCGCGTTGCGCCAACTGTGCAGGGTGAAGGACATGCCCGCCGCCGGGGCGGGCGCGTCCGGGTCGTCGACGAACGCGGCACCGTCCTGGACGAGCGAGTCGAAGTGCGACTCCAGGCCGTCGCCACTGACCATCTTGTGGAACAGGTCCAGGTTGTCGATCGTGGCGTCGGTGTCGCGGTGGACGACCTCGTCGTAGACGTCCCGCGCCCCGTCGACCATCCGACCCAGCAGCGGCCGTTCCTCCAGGGGCGTACCGGGATCCGGGGTCGCCGGCCGGTTCTGCTCCCCGTGTGCCCACGGCCGGTCCCCGTCCGCCGGAAGGAACCCCTCACCGGCCAGCACCTCCATGAGACCGGCCCGGAGCCGCCGCACCGCCGGCTTGTCGATCCTCGGCAGGGCCTGACCCAGCAGACCCCGCCCCTGGATGACGTGCCGGGGCAGCAGGTTGCCGCCGGTGTCCTCCGGGTGCACGCCGGTGTTGCGCAACCTCGGCCGCCACTGGTCGTGCGGCACCGACCGCAGTCGTCCGCCTGCGGGCACCACCGCCAGGTCACCGTCCGCCAGACCGGGGACGGTATCGGGGGCGAAGGCGTCCGCGTCGACGCTGAACCCGTAGTCGAAGGCGTCCGGCTCGGACATCCGGAGCACCGCCGACCCGTTCACCACCGGCGTCGGATGCGGCCACTCGCGCGGGCGGCGGGAGGTGGACACCTCGGCGTGCCACTCGAACGGCACCTCGTGGCCGACCGTCTGACCGGTGTACCGGCCGACCACGACGTTCAGCGACGCCACCGTGACGCCACCACCGTCGTTGCTGGTCCAGCTCATCCCCGCACGGGCGGAGAGACCGAGCTTGGCGTTCTCCTTGTACGCCTGTGGATCGTCGAGACGCCGGGCCAAGGGCAGGTCCACCGCGCCACCGAGGGACAGCCCGGCGGACTGCCCGAGGGTGAACTCGCCGCCCTGCCCCACGATGCCGGTACGCACCTGCTCGATGTGGGCCTTGTCGCTGCTGGCGCCCACCCGCGTGGAGCCGCCGCCGAGGCCCACCTGCACGGAGCCGCCGAGACGACGGCCGTACACCCGGATGCTGGCCGCCGCGTGCCCGTCGTCGTGCAAGGTGAACGCGAAGCCCCGGGTCAGCGCGCCGGCGTCGCCGTCCGTCTCCGGCGTACGCCGGTTGTTCACCGCCTCGTCGAAGTGGGTCTCCAGGTTCCACAGCTTGCGCTGCAACTCACCCCGCATCGGGCTCTCGATGGACATGTCGAAGCCGTCGGCGCGCAGCCGGTCGATGACGAGGTCGTACAGCTCGTTCAGGCCGGTGATGTTGCTGGCGGAGAAGAGCTCCGGCACCCGCGTCAGGTTGTCCCGCATGTGCTCGGGCAGGTCGGCGACCACCTGCTCGCCGGCGCTCTCCAGCAGGTGGTCGGGGATCGCCACCACCAGCCGGGCGGCCTCCTGCCCATCCGGCGGCTCCGGCACCTCCACCGCCTGCCACGGCTGCGCGTCGCCGCGTGCCTCGATCAACCACCCCGGCTCGTACGAGTAGAACGTCGAATCCGCGCGGGTGTCGAACACCCGGCCCTTCTCCGCGTCGATGAGGTAGGCGGACTTCTGGTCGACCTTGTTGAGGGTGGCGTTGAAGCGGGGCCCCCAGTGGGTCATCGGGCCGAGCGGCACGTCGACGTTGAAATCACCCCGCAACCGCATCGCCCGCGTGGTGGTGCCGTCGGACTGGCTGTGCGCACCGGTCTGGAAGACACCCTGGGTGAACTGGTTGGCGTGGAAACGGCCGTCCTCGCTCGTCCGGCCCTCGGTGTCGTCCAGCGACGGACCGGACGTCTCCGTGTCGAACGAGCCGGCCGGGTTCGACACCAACTGCGGGTCCTCCGGCCGCAGGCGGGCCCGGACCTCGATGCCACCCAGCGTGAACAGGTGCCCGTCCGCGGAGACCAACTGCGGGTAGTTGTTGAGCAGCCGCTCACGCAACTGTTCCCACTCGTTGTCCCGCACGGTGACGCCCCGACGGGCCACCTCCGCGCGCAGCCCCTGCTCGATACGGTCAACGTCCGGCAGGTTGGCCTTGGGATCGCCGAGCGCCAGCGCCCGCCGGTCCGGGGTGGCCGGCCGCGCCGGAGCCGACGCGGACGACCCGCCGGGATCGGGTGCGGCCGGTCCGGCGCTGGCCGCGTTACCGAAGACCCGGACGTCCCGGTCGGCCTCCGGAACACCGGAGAGCAGCCGGGCGACCGTGTCGGCCACCTCGCGCGGGATGGGACCACCCCGGGACTGGACCACCACGGCCACCCCGCTCGCGGGGGCCGCCAGGGCGTCGGGGGAGAGCGTGTTCGGGCTGGTGCCGTTCTGCGCAAACAGGACGACCCCGGTCTGCTCCCGGACCGTCCAACCCCGGTACACCTCGTACCCGTCGGTGGCAGCCGGTCGCAGGCCCAGCGGCCCCGGCTGCCGGGGCGGTGCCGGACGCAGCGGCACCCGCCAGGCGTGCGCGGCGGCCGGGAAGGTCTCCTGCCCCCGGGCGTCGACCGGGATCAGCTCGTCGGCACCGGCCGGCTGCCGACCCACCACGGAGACCGGCAGCACCAGTTCCAACCGCCCGCCGAACCGCTCCCGCAACACCTCCGCCACCCGGGCAGCGTCCACCGCACCGGACGACGTGCCCGGGGTGCCGGCGGCCGGGGGCGCGACGAACACCTGGAGCGGGCCGGCACCCGAAGGAAGCCCTCGATGGACGGCCTCCACGACGGCGACCGGGTCGCCGACCGACTCGTCCACCACCAGCCGGGGCCGGTCCGGGCTGGTCAGGTCGGACCAGTTCAGGGTCGTGGCACCGGCCGGCGGCCGTGGACCGGCGTGGGCGAGCACCCCACCCGGAACGTGACTCAACTGGACGCCGGCCGGCAGCCCGGACACCTCCGACGGGACGAGAGTACGTCGGTCCAGCCCCATCCCGGAGGTGATCAGGTGCGTCGGCGGCGCGGCCGGCATGCCCCCGAAGATCCGACCGACCCGGTGACCCACCTCGGCCGGCAGCGCAGTCGCTTTCCAGCCCAGGAACACCACCGGCTCGGCCAGCCAGCCACCGGTCTCCGGCAGCAACCGCCGCGCCCCGTCCAACTCGGACTCCGGCCCGATCCACAGGTGGCTACCGCCGTCCCACACCACCCAGTCGTCGCCGAGCCGGTACACGCCGGGCGACTGCTCGGGCAGGCCGTACGGGGCGGGCCGGCGCGGTGCGCCGGTGACCTCGGGCAGGAAGAGGTACCGCTCGGGCCGCCCGCTGAAGAAGGTCACCTCGCCGTTGGCGTCCAGCGGGACGATCTGCGGGCTGGGTGTCGGCCGGTCCCGCAGCGCCGACCGGGGCACCGACAACATGGCCGAGGACTGCGGCCCCAGCCCCTGCGCGGTGACCTCCAGCGCCCGGGCCACGCTGACCGGCTGATCCTGCGGCCAGTGCAGGACGGCCATGGTGGCGTCCTGCGCCCGCAACCCGGCCAGCGCGGCACCGAGGCTGTCCGGGTCGAGCACCGAGGAGTGCAGCAGGACGGCCGGGCCGGGGCCGGTCGGGGCCAACACCCGCGAGCTGATCGGGCCGGGCGCGGCGTCCCTGTCGTGCAGCAGCACACCGCCCACCGCGCGCTGGAGCCGCAGGTTCTCCGGTAGCCCTTCGGCCATCACCACCAGCGGCGCGTCCGGGGACGCACTGGCCAGCGGGACGACCTGCTGCTGACCGTCCCCGGCGGCCGGGGCCGGCGGTTGCGGGGCCGGCGCGAGCTGCTGCGAGGGTACGGCCGACGGCTCGACCGCCGCAGGGGTCTCCGGCACGAGCGCGTCGAAGTGGACGCCCGGCCGCTCCGGGTCGGCCGCCGCGCGGGCCAGACTGACCGGGGCGCCCCCGGCCGGGCCGTACCCGGCCACCGGCCGCACACCGTCCGGGGCGACCTGGGAAATCTGCATCCGGGCATCGGTCGCGTGGGCCAGCAGCGGTGCCAGGAACCGGCCGGCCGGGCTGTCCGACAGGTTCGCCCAGTCGTGCACGGCCGCCTTCACCGCGGCCAGTTCCCCGGAGTCGAGCTGACGATCGGGGTCGGTCAACACCTCGAGCAGGTGACGGCCGGCGTCCGCCGGATTCGCCCGCATCTCGTCGAGGCGTGCCCGCGCGGTGTCCGGGTCCAGGAGACCGGCGGCCAAGAGTTCACCGACGCGCCGCTGCGCCTGGTCGGGGCTGAGCGTTGCCACGTCCCGCTCGTGTTGCGGCTGGAAGGCGAGCCGCTGCGCGGTCACGTCCGCCGGCAACCGCCCCGCGTTCTCCTCCAGATAGCCGGACACGTGGTCCCGCAACAGCTCGGTGACCCGGCCGAGCTCGGACCCCTGCGGCACCCCGGTACGAACCGATTCGGCAACAGCGGCCCGCACCCCGGCCGGACCTGAGAGGAACTCCCGCAGGTCCGCCGGCAGCCGCGCGTCCAGCGCGGTGCGGACCAGGGCCGGTTCGGAGGCGACGAAGGCGGACAACAGGTCGAGACCGTCGCGGGGCACGCCGAGCGGGACCAGGGCAGGCGCCGGCCGGGGCTCGACCGTGCGAGCGACGTACGAGGCAGCCGTCTTACGGATCTCGTCGAGTTCCCAGGCGGTGAACCCCGGCTCGTGGAGATGATCGTCACCGACGGTCCTGGACGTCCTGAGCAGATCATCCGGCGAACCATCGTGCGGCACCCCGGCGAAGTGCTTCAGCTCATGCCCGTAAGCGCGGGACGGAAGATCGGCAAGCCAGTGCAGTTGGGTGATCCGACCCGCCGAGCCATCCTCGCTGACCCAGACACGATGACTGTCCTTCAGGTCACTGCCGTACCGGCTGAGCCGAACCACCGTCTCCGCGGCCGGATCGAACACCACCGCCACCGCCGGCGGCCCACCCTCCGGCCGCAACCGCTCGTTGGTCTGCACCACCCACTGCTCAACCGCACCCAACGTGTCCACAATGGATTTCTCCACCACGTTCGCGTCAGGCTCCAACCGAAGACGGAACACCACCGTCCCCGACTCACCATCCACCCAATGATCGACGTGGACCCGAACCCCCGCATCCTCCCCCGCCGTCACCACCCGGAACGGACGCCCGTCCCCCGGCGTCGGCACGAACTCCAGCGGCGCCGGACCCTTCCACGTGAACCGATCCGAATGCACCCGGTTCATCTCGCCCCACGAAGGCAAACCCTCCGCACTGCGATACGACACACGCCAACCACCGTCAACCTGCTCCACCGACGGCTCCACCCCAGCCGCCCATCCGGAAGACGACAGGGTCTCCACGCCCACACCAGCCGAGAACGAGCCCTTCCCAGGACCCCACTCGAACGCGGCCGGGCTGCCAGGCAACTCACCCCCGGTACGCGGACGCTTCTCGAGTGGCCCCGCAGGCCATGCCGGCGCGGCCGGACGTTTGCCGCTGTCGGTCGTCTCCCACTGCGTCTTGAACTCGTCGAACCACTCATTCGGCAGGTTCGTGTCGATGAGCCGGTAGACGTATCCGGACTGGTCGGCCAACGGCGCCTTGACCACGGCGACGATGCTCGTGACGACGTTCGACTCCTCCAGCCGGAGAAATCGGCCGACCCGCAGGGCGACTTCCGTCCCAGGGGAGAGATCCACCTCCTGCCCGTCCAGCGTCCTGCCCGAGTTGTCATCGCCGAGCGTGAGCGGCAGCGGGTATGGCGTGCGCCTGTCCTCCTGCATGACGAGATCGATGGATACTTCGTCGAGGAGCGCCGCTGGCTCGGCCGATTCCCACAGCGCCATCGAACGCAGCCGCTCGATGTCGTAGGCGGTGGGGGCCGGCGAGGACAGCTCCAGGTACAGGGGCGCTCCGGTGCCGTTCCTCCCGGCCGGTGCTTCCAGGACCGCCAGGGGTCGACTATCCATGCCGTACCCGAGCCGGAAACGCCCCTCCCTCAGTTCGGCGGCGATGACCGGCGGAAGTCCGTCGGCCACCTCGACCGGTGGGAGCGTGACTCGCTGGCCGCCGAAGGTGATGTCAAATGTTCCGCTTTCGCTCACCGGCGCCGTGACGTGGTAGGAATTGCCGAACGTCCACCGGTCGACGGTCTCCCATACCGGGCCGGCTGCCACACTCCACAGTTCGGCCAGCTCGCTGTCGGTGAACCTGCGGGCGATCTCCTGGTAGACGAACCTCTCGGTGCCGTCGGGCGCGGTGTACGGGATTCTGGCAATACCGACACCTTCGCCGTCAACCTTTCCGAAATCGACAGCGACCCTGTCGCCCGGGACGGCGACTCGATCGGCATATCCGAGGGAAATGTCGTTGCCGTCAAGCCGGAGCCGAAGAGTTGGACGACCCGCGGTGTCCTCGACGAGGACGGGGATGGTGAACGGGTCTTGCAGGTTCCAACGGTTCTCGTCCTCCCAGGTGCTCTCCTCGCGGAGGGCGTCGCGGTATCGGAGGTGTTCTTCGAGTACGTCGGCGCGCACCTGGGGGGAGCTGGGGCGTTGGCTGATAGCCGCGACGTTCCGGTGGAAGGTGTCCCGCAGGAGCGGCCAGTGGCCGATCGCCGTGTTCTGTTCCGCCGTGTCGACTTCGGTTTTCAGCACCTCGAGCGCCTCGTCGAACACCACGTCCAGTCGGCGCAGTTCGGTGAGGGCTGCGGGTGACGGGAAGCCCTCGACGATGCGGGCATCGTGTGGGTCACGAGGCTGGGCGAGATAGTAGGCGCCGTCAAACCAGACGACTGGTTGCGGGACCTCACCGTCATCGGACGGTGGACCGATGACGTACGGGGCACCGTACGGATAGTGGATCGCCATCGGCAGACCCAAACCCCAGGCCACGATGTGGGGAACCACGTGCACGACGTCGGGATAGCCCGGCTGGCGGTGTAGGAGTTTGTTGAGTAGGTGCTGGTGCAGCGTCTCCCGTCGCTGCTCGGACATGTCCTCCGGATAGGGGAGAAGTGCTCTGAACATCGACTGCCCGCCCCGGCGGAGGTCGGCGTCCAGGTGGCGGGCCACCAATGCGCCCAGTTCAGCCACGGTGGTGACGCCCGCCTGCGCCAACCGGTCCTGATGGGTGCTCAACACCGTCCCGTAGAAGGCGTCGAGCGGCCGCGCGCCGCCCTCCGCGCGACCGATGCGGAAAACCTCATACGCCCAACGCTTGAATGCCGACCCTTTGTGGGTTTTCCTGGCCGTCAACTGTTCGATCGCCGAGTGCACTTTCCGCCACGGGGCCTCCACTGCCCGCTCATTCAGAGCATTCAGATCTTCCGCAGTAAAGTCCGTATCAAAGTCCCGGTAGATGAATCTCTCGGTTCCGTCGGGCGCCGTGTAGGGAATTCTGGCAACAGCGAAGACCTTTTCACCGTCCATCCCGAAATCGACGGCGATCCGGTCGCCCGGGATGGCGACAGCATTCAGATGGCGGATACGCAGGCGCTTGTCACCCACTTGGGCAAACGCCACTGCCATCGAATCACCTTGGGAGGCAACGTTGAGGTGGAGGGTGACCCGACCTCCCTGAGGCCTTGGGTCCTCTCCTCTCCAGGGGCTGGATTGGAACATGCTGTGGAGGTACCGGCGGTATTCCGCCAGGATGTCGGCCTGCTGCCGGGGCGATTTGGGGCGTTGCCGCTCGGCGAGATCTACCCCGCCGACCCCTTGACGGATGACCGCGAGCCTACGCTGAAGGTGTTCCCGCTGGACGGACCAGTGGCTGCCGGCCGTTCGGAGTTTCTCTTCCACCGCACCGATTCGCGCCAGCAGCATACCGAGCGCCTGGTCGAACAGTCCATCCAGTCGCCGCTTCTCACCGTCCGGTATTGGCGTCCGCTCGGGACCCATGGCGATTCTGGCGGCGAGGTCAGCATCGTTTGGATCAGCAGGCCGGCCGAGGTAGTAGGCGCCCCTGTAGAAGACAACTGGCAGCTTGGTGGAATCGGACCCCGAACCGATGTCGTGCGGGGCGTCGAACGGTTGGTAGATGCGCACCGACTGGGGTATGAGCCGGGCCAGGACATGGACAGCCACATGCGCGACGTCGTGATCGCTGTTGTAGCCGTACGCGATTTTGCCGATCCACTGCCGGTGCAGGTCCTCTCGTCGCTGCTCGGACACGCCCTCCGGATACGGAAGCAAACGCCGAAACTCCGACGCGTCACCCAGACGGAGATCGGCGGCCAGGCTGCTGGCCGTCCACTCGTGCAGTCTTTGACGGTTGATCCCCAAGGCCGCAAACTGCTCTTTGAAGGTGCGGAAAACCGAGTCGTAGAAGTTGCCCGGTTTCGCTCGCGTGAGATCGATTCCGAACACCTCGCCCGTCCACCGCACGAAGTTCTGCTCGTCGAGGTTGCCCGCGGCTGACAACTGTTCGATCGCCGTGGCAACCGCCGCCGGCAACCAGCCCGACGTTTCAAGGTCCTCCTGCGGCAAGCCCTGCGCCGCATCGTCGGACCTCCCCGCCAGCATCGCCGCAGTCGACCCCGGGTTTTTCAGTGCCTCGGTGATGTCGCGTTTCAGGTCGTCGAAGCGCTCGTTGTCCACACCCGTGTCAAGAAGCCGGTAGACGTGTCCGGACCCGTCGACCAACGGCGCACGGACCACGACAGGAATGGTGCCGGCGACATCCGCCCCGACCCGCCCCGGCCACTGCCCCACCGACAGGGTGACCGATGTCCCCGGAGAGAGATCCACCTCCGCCCCGGCCAACGTCCTGGCCGGGTCAGGACCGCCGACCGCGATGGGCAGCGGACCGGGCGTCCATTTCCCCTGCTCCAATACGACTTCAAAAGACATCTGCTCGGAGAGAGCCCACCGATCCTCCGGTTCCCACAGCGCGTCCTTGCGCAGGCGCTTGATATCGTCGACGACGAGGGCGGGCTTGCCCACTTCCAGGTATAGGGGCAGTCCTGTGACGTTCTTTTCGGCCGGCGCTACCAAGACCGCAGTGGGTCGACCGTCCTCGGCGTACCCGAGGATGAGACGGCCGTTCAGGTCGGCATAGAGAACAGCCGGAAGCCCGCCGACCACCGGGACGTGTGGGACCGCGATCCGTCTGTCGTTCGGCCCGGCCGCCGGGTCGCCGTATTGACCGGCCAAATACTGGCGTCCCAATAGAGGCACTGCCACCTGATAGTGGTCGCTCGACAGCGGCAGGTGGTGAAGGTCCCACACGCGGCCGGCTGCCTTCCCCCTCAACTCGAGCAGGTCACCGTCGCTGAGATTGTGTTCGAATTTTAGGTAGAGGATCCTGTCGGTGCCGTCGGTCGCGTCGGTATACCGGAATTCCGCAAAAGCGATTCCCTCTTCGCCTCTCGCCCCGAAATGAACAGGAAGCCGGTCGCCCCGTATGGCCAGTCGGCCGATACTCACAGGCACGGCCCCGCCGTCCAGCGGCACGCTCAGCTCCATGGACTTACTATTCTTACGTCGCGTGACGCCGACGTCGAGCGTAAAGTCGTAACGGAAGCCCGTCGTTTCTTCCTCCCATCGATGATCCGCACGGAGGTCGTCGAAGTATAGGCGGTATGCGGCGAGTTCCCGGGCTTTCCTGTTGTGCGGAGAGTCGGGGTGTTCACGGATGTTGTGCGGAGAGTCGGGGTGCTCACGGATGACCGCGAGCTCACGCTGAAGCGTTTCCCGCAGGACGGGCCAGTGCTTGGAGTCGGTCGGATGGGGGTTGTTCTCCGCCTCCGCGATCGCCGCTCGCAGCAGATCGCGTGCGTGGACGAACAGTCGATCGAGTCGCCGCTGCTCGTCGTCGGATATCTCTGTCCGAGGGAAGCCCTCCGCGATGCGGCGAGTGCGTTCGACATCTGCCGGGTCAGGTAGCTGGCCGAGGTGGTAAGCGCCCTTGTGGAACACGATCGGATGCCGGATGACACCAGCACGGGGCTCCGGGCCGATGTCATGCGGAGCGCCGAACGAATGGTGGATCCGCATCGACAGGGACAACCGCGAAGCGATGACGCGCGGAACCACATGCGCAACGTCGTCATCGGCGGTCCTGACGTTCGCGATCTTGTTGATCCATTGCCGGTGCAGATCCTCCCGGCGCTGCTCGGACATGACCTCCGGATACGGAAGCAACCTGCTGAACTCCGACTCGCCACCCCGGCGAAGATCAGCGGCCAACTCGCGGGCCACCCACGCGCGCAGTCCAGAAATGCTGGGATCGACCCCCGCAGCCTTCAACTTCTCCTTGAAGCGACGCACCACAGCGTCGTGGAAGTCGTTCAGCTTCGGAACGTGAGCCAAGAGATCGATCCCGAGCACGTCGCGCGTCCACTGCGCGAACTCTGCCGCGACATCGCGGACTCCACCCGCCTCACCACGGGTTCCCACGGCCGACAACTGCGCGATCGCCGAAGCCACGGATCGCTTCCAGCCCCGCGGGACACCGCCGGACCCACCGACCGCCTGTACCCCAATCCGCTCCGGAACCTCCCGCACTTCCGCCGAGGCCGTGCTGATCTCTCTTGTCAGGTCGTCGAAGTACCGGATGTCCACACCGGTGTCGAAGAGCCGGTAGACGTGTCCGGGCCCGTCGACCAACGGCGCGCGGACCACGACAGGAATGGTGCCGGCGACACCCGCCCCGTCCTCCCCCTGCCCCGGCCACTTCCCCACGGACAGGGTGACCGACGTCCCCGGGGAGAGATCCACCTCCGCCCCGGCCAAGGTCCTGGCCCGACCACTACCGCTGACCTCGATGGACAGTCGACCCAACGCGGCACGAATCGACAATGACCCAGGGCGACTCGCCCCCGGCTGCAACACGACATCGAAAGACACCTGCTCGGAAAGAGCCCACCGATCCTCCGGTTCCCACAATGCCCTCTTGCGCAGCCGCTCGATGTCGTATCGGGTGATGACAGGTTTGGACAATTCCAGATACAGGGGCAGCCCTTTGACGTTCTTCCCGGCTGGTGCTTCCACGACGGCAGTGGGTCGGCCGCCGTCCCGGGCATACCCGAGCAGAAGCCGGGCCTCCTCCAGCTCCCTGGTGAGAACGGGCGGAAGTCCGCCGACTACCGGGGCCGACGGGATCCTCACCCCCAGGACATCCCGGCCGCGTTCGGCTCTGCCGAGCCCCACGCTCAATTCCCCGCTCCTGTGCACGGGCGTCGTTATGGAGAAATCGCGCACCAGTGGCGGACGGTCCAGGTCCCACACCTTGTCGGCCGCCTTGCTCCTCAGCTTGGCCAGCTGCGAGTCGTTGAGACTGCGGCCGATTTCTCGCCGAGAGTAGATTTCGGTACCGTCGGCCGCGGTGTACGAGACTTCAGCGAAGCCGGTGCCCGCTTCGTCGACCTTCCCGAAATGGACAGCGATCATATCGCCCGGGACAGCCATCCGATCGACATCAAGGACGACCGACTCTGCGCCACTCCACCATACGCGCAAATACCGGTGCCCCCGCCCCTCTGGTCGACGGCGACGGGCAGGTGGAGGGTGAACTGGTTCTCCAGGTTCTCCAGGTTCTGCCGGTTCCCGGACTCCCATCTGCCGGCACTGAGGAGGAGTCTCCGAAGGTAGTGGACGTGGGCAGCCAGTTCCCGGGCCTTCTTGTTGTGGGGAAAGTCGGGGTGTTGACGGATGACCGCAAGTTCGCGGTGGAAGGTTTCCCGCAGGATGGGCCACTGGTCGGAGTTGGTCGGATGGGGGTGGTTCTCCGCCTCCGCGATCGTCGCCCGCAGCAGATCGCGTGCGTCGTCGAACAGTCGATCGAGTCGCTGCCGCTCGTCTTCGGATATCTCTGTCCGAGGGAAGCCCTCAGCGATGCGCCGAGCGCGTTCGACATCGGCCGGGTCAGGCCGCTGGCCGAGGTAAAAGGCGCCCTTGTGGAAGACGACCGGATACGGGATGACACCAGCACCGGGCTCCGGGCCGATGTCGTACGGGGCACCGAACGGATGGTGGATCCGCATCGACAGGGACAACCCCGAAGCGATGACGTGCGGAACCACATGCGCAACGTCGAAATCGCCGGACTGGTTGCGCGCGATCTTGTTGAGCCATTGCCGGTGCAGATCCTCCCGTCGCCGCTCGGACATGACCTCTGGATACGGAAGCAACCCGCTGAACTCCGACTCGCCACCCCGGCGAAGGTCAGCGGCCAACTGGCGGGCCACCCACGCGCGGAGTCCAGGAATGCTGGGCTCGACCCCCTCAGCCTTCAACTGCTCCTCGAAGCGACGCACCACCGCGTTGTGGAAGTCGTTCGGGTGCGGAGAGTGATTCGCGAGACCGACTCCGAGCACGTCGCGCGTCCACTGCACGAACTCCGCCCCGACATCGCGGACTCCACCCCCCTCACCACGGGTTCCCACGGCCGACAACTGCGCGATCGCCGAAGCCACGGTCCGCTTCCAGTCCTGCGGGACACCGCCGGACCCACCGACGGCCGGTACCCCACTCGACCCCGGGTCCGGCCCGACTGGTGCGGGGTTCTCCGGCAGAGTCCCGAAACCAGGCGCCGAATCCTGCTGGTCCCACGCTGCCAGCAGCCGCACGGCTTCGCCCGGGTCGGCATCCGTCAGCCAACCGGTGGCCACCGATGCCGGCAGAGAAATCCCCGCCCACGGATTCCCGGAGTCGACCGGGTCGGTACCCGCCGGCGTCCCCCCGTCCTCGGACATCGGTGAATCAACCCCTGCTGGCAGGTCCGACCCGACCTGTTCGGGTTCCGCCAGCCGATCGACGTCGGACACCGGTGCCGGCGAATCCACCCGCGCCAGCGGAACCCAATAGTCGACCGGGCCGGATTCCGCCCGCCAATCGACGCCAGCAAACTCTTCGATCGGCTCCCAGGGGTCGTTCAGGTTGGCACCCGCCAGCCAATCGGTGCCGGACTCCGATGCCGGCGAATCCGAGGGGTCGACCGGCTCGGCGCCCCTCGGCGTTCCCCCGTCCATGTCGGACGCCGGTGACTCCCCTCCTGACGACAGGTCCGACTCGACCGGTTCGACATCCCACGCCGGCTCCCAGTCCTCGGGGATCTGCGCCGATGGTGTGTTCAGATTCAGCCCGCTCAGATCCGGGTCCGCTTCATGGAATCCCTGCTCGACAAACGCCGGGCCGGCGCCAGGCGCGTCGTCCATCTCCGCCGGGTCGGACGGCTGCCCGGAGAAGCCGGCCGGTTCGGGGGAGGTGGTGTCCGCCTGCATCGCCTGGGACGGACCGCGCGGCGGGGTGGTGGAGGCGAGCAGGACGGCGCCGGACTCCGATGCCAGCGGATCCGAGGGGTCGACCAGCTCGGCGCCCCTCGGCGTTTCCCCGTCCATGTCGGACGCCGGTGATTCCCCTCCTGACGACAGGTCCGACTCGACCGGATCGACATCCCACGGCGGCTCCCAGCCCTCGGGGAGCTCCGCCGGTGTGTTCAGATTCAGCCCGCTCAGATCCGGGTCCGCGTCTTGGAATCCCAGACCAACAAACGCCGGGTCGGTGCCAGGCGCATCGTCCATCTCCGCCGGATCAAACGGCTGCCCGGGGGAGGTGGTGTCCGCCTGCATCGCCTGGGACGGGCCGCGTGGCGGGGTGGTGGAGGCGAGCAGGATGGCGCTGGGGTCGATGCTGGTCGTGGTGCTCGGCTGCGGGTGTGCGGTGGTGCGGTCGGGAAGAAGGTCAGCGATCGTGGTGGGACGCCCGGTGCTGTCGAACGCGGCGAGTCGGGTACTCGATGCGAACAGGTGTCGTAGCCACGGGTCGCGTTTCGGGTCGGTCGGTTCGGGTCGGTCCTCGGCGCCGGGCACCAGGCCGTCGCGCACCTTGATCGTCGGTGGTCCGGAAGGTTGTGGCTGGCTGTGGAGGGCGAACACGTGTTGTGGTTCGTTGGGTGGTGCGATCCTGACCACGACCATCGATCCCGGTGCCGCTCGCAGCGCGGCGAGCACGTCCTCCGGGGTGACTCCGCCGGGGTGGGCGACGCTCTCGTCTGTCGCGCCGAGGATGTCCAGGAGTTGCGGCCAGCTCCGGGTGGGTGCGGGTCGGCCGTCGGGTCCGATGATCCGGTCGTCGAGTACCGCCCGTTTGCCCGGCCGTCCGTACGCGGTGGTGTAGGCGTCGAGGGTGGCCTGCACGCACCACCACCACGGGTCGCGGCTGTTGTCGGGGCTCACCGGCGTCTGATCGATCCAGTCGGCGACCCGCCGCGCGGTCTCGGCCGCCGCGACGGGCTGCCCGGTCGCCGCGACCGCCGGCTCCGGTGCCGCGCTGGCCGGCTCGCCGCGTCCGCCCGGGTCACTACCGACCGGCTCGTCCAGCGAGGACACGTTGCTGAACGAATCCCTGCCGCCGAAATCGCTCCCGACCGGGCCACCGCTGATCAACCCGTCCCGCGAGGAGGCGTCCCCGAACGGGTCCGTGTCCCTGAATTCGCGCCTGGCCGCCTCACCATTGTCCGACTCGTCGAGGGACGAGACGCCACTGACCGAATCCCCGTCGATGACGTCGCGTTTGACCGGGTCGCGGCTGGTCGGCTCGTCCAGCGAGGAGAGATCGCTGACCGTCATGATCTCGTCGCGGTCGGCCCGACCGTCCTGCGAGGAGAGGTCGCTGATCGTCGTGGGGTCGGTGAAGCTGCTGTCGCGGCTGAAGATGCCGTCGCTGGGGACGGAGAGTTCACTGACCGACGTCTGGTCGCTGGCGTCGTGGTGGTCCGGCGTGCCGTCGATGCGGGAGGCGACACCACCCGGCAGCGTGCTGCGGACGCCGGCCGCATCCGGAGTGCCCGGCGCGCCGGGCGTGCTGGACGTGGCCGGCACGCCGGGCACGCCGGGCGCACCCGGCACGCTGGGCGTGCTGGACATGGCCGGCGCGCTGGGCGTACCCGCCGTGCCGGGGGTGGCGGTGGCCTGGGCGAGTACCTGGTGGTATCCGTCGACCCAGTCCTGTCGGAAGGATTCGGCGAGGGTGTCGTGACTGGTCGGCTCGACGCCGTGCTTCCTGGCCAGGGCGGTGAACTGGGTTTCCGCCAGGCTGGCCGCTGCTGCGGTGTGCTGCTCCGGGGTCACCGGCACCGTCGGCACGTCGGTGCGTCCGTGTGCCGGGGTGTCCGTGCCGGCTGGGGTGGCCTCCGGTGCGGTGGCATCGGGGATGACCGCGGCCGTGAAGCGGGCGGGCAGGTCGGTGACCACCTGTCGGACCACGTCCGCCACGGCGTTGACCTGCGCGGCGTCCGGACCGGCCACCGCAGCCGACGGCACGGCCGACGGCATGGTGGACGGCTTGGTGAGTGGTGCGGTGGGTAGCGGGTTGGTGCCGAGGATCGCGTCGAGGCTCCGGTCCACGTGACGCGCGACCGCCGCACGCACGGCGTCCGACGGCACCGCCGCCGCCCCGGCGGCCCCCGGCACGCCCGCGCCACCCGGCACACCAGCGGTCCCCGGCGTACCGACGACCGCCGGCACGGCAGCACCGCCCGGCACGCCACCCGCCCCCGGCACACCAGCGGTCCCCGGCACCTGAACGGCCTCGGGCAGGACCAGTCCGCCTTGCAGGGTGACGGGCGTCGGTGTGCCGGTGGTGAGGTACTGGTCGATGTGGTGCTGGGCGGCCAGATGCACGGCCGAGCGCAACGCCTGCCGGTCGAACTCCGCCGGCAGCGCGGCGACGACCTGCTCCGGGCGTACCGCCGCCGGGATCTGCCCGCCCGCCGGGATCTGCCCCGCGAGGGCTTCGGTGATCCGGGCGACGGCCTGGTCCCGGACACCGAACAGGTACCGCTCGGTGAGGGCGGTGGCGGGCAGGCCGATCTGGGACAGGAAGGCGGGGACGGTCGGGTCGTTCTGCCGGGCGTCGGCCCACTCGGTGAAGACCTGCTCGACCGGCACGGGAAGCCCAGCCAGGAACTGCCGCGCCTGCCCGGTCCCGGCCAGCACCCCACCGTAATGGTCCACCAGCTCCCGCTGGAACCGCTGCCACTGCTCCACCACCGGCGCGCCAGCGGCCACGACCCACTCCGGCGCCGGCACCGGCGGCACGGGCACGTCCGGCACCGACCACGACGGCACGGACAGGTCCGGCGGCGACCACGCCGGCACCGGCGGCACCGGTTCAGGCACCACTGGCGCCGGTGCCGACAGCGACGGTGCCGGCACCGGCGGGACGGGCACCGGGGCCGGCCCGCCGGAGCCCGCACCCGCCGGATCGCCGACCTCCGGCTGATACGCGGACGGGTCCGCAGTGACCGGGATGGGCGGCGGCACCGGAGCGACCGGCCTACCGTCGGCGGTGAAGCCGACACCATCCGGCATCCGCCACCGGGGCCGGGTCGGATTGAACCCCAGGCCCACCGCGCCACGACGCGCACCCATCCCGGCCGCCGTCCCGGCCAACTCACCCGACCCCGACAACGCCCCGGAGAGCGCGTCCGGCCCGACACTGCCCGTGTCGTAGTACCCGTCGACCATCAAGCCGGCGCCGGCACCGCCGACCACCTCCATGCCGACTTCCGACACCGGCACCATCATCAGACTGGTCAACAGGTCACGCGTGGAACCCGACACCCCGAGGTGCGCCAGACCACCACCGACGGCACCGGCGAACCGGGCCAACGCCGGCGAGGCCGCCGTGGTGACACCCGCCACCGCCAACCCGTACAACGCCTGCTTACCGACCTGCGCCCAGTCGATCCCCGGCATCAGACCATCAGCCAGCATGCTGATCTGCGCCAACAGCGACGAGCCCGGCATGAACAACATCTGGATCGCCGTGCTGCTCGCCGCCGCCCGCACCATCGACGACCGCAGGATCGTCTGGATGATCGTCCGGGTCTTCACGATGTGCGCCGCCGCCTCCACCGGCAGGAAGAACGCCATCGCGAACGCGACCGCCAACTCGGTCATCATGAAGATGAACATGACCAGCGCCTGACGATCCGTCAGCTCCATCTGGTTGAGGAAGCCCCGCATCGCCTGGGCGGTGTTCACCTTCAGATCGGCGACCCCGTCCAACAACTCCACGAACGGAGCGGTCTGCGCCACGAAACGGTCGTAGACCTCACCCTCCCCCGCCGCCCGAACCGCCTTGATCGCCTGGATCAGCTCCGGAACCAACAGGGTCCGCACCCGATCCGCCAGCACCTCCAACGCGTTCAGGTCGTACGCCAACATCGGCAGATTCGACCGGTGCAACCGCATCCCGGTGAAATTTTCCAGGGCCTGCTTGTCCGACTCACTGAGCCCCACGGAAGGAACGGCGACCTTACCCATCGCGCAACGCCTCCGTTCCCTGCCCCTGGTCGCTCAGTGCGAATCACTCAGCGGCGCAGACCACCGCCCCGGCCCTCGGCCATCTCGTCTCCGCGGATCAACCCCGCGCGCCACCGCTCATGTCCGGGACCATTTCGTTGATGGTGGCCTCGGTGTTCTCCCCGACACGGAAAACGTTGTGCAACTTCTCGCCCTGGAATCCGGCCGCCGCGGCCAGCTTGGCGTACGCCGCGAGCACGATGACCCCGATCACTTGCTGCACGGCCGCGCGGGCCTGCAGGCTCAGTTCGTCGTCCGCGGGGACGCCGGCCGCCCACCGGCACTCGGCGATCTGGCGCACCGGGTCCACCGTGCCGATCAGGTGGTCCTTGAACTGGAGCACCGCCGGCACATTCTGGAGCAGGATATCCCCGTGGTGCTCGATCCGTTGCCCGCTCATGACGCCGCCGGCCCGGTCCGCCGGTCGGCACCGCCGGAAACCATGCTGGCGATGCCCTCGACAAGTTCCTCGATGCTCCCGGCCGACTGCGCGGCGTCGTCGAGGCCGGTGAGGTGACGCGTCAGCTCGGCGGTGCCGGCCATCGTCTTGCGCTGGGCCTTCTCGCGGGCGGTCCGTGCCGTCGTCACGATCAGGTCGGCCAGCTCGGCCGGCGCGAGTCGCCGGTAGGCGTCCCCGTTGAAAGTGATCCGGGTCAGCTCGCCGTGGCCACCCACGGTCACCGACAGCAGCTTCTTCTTGTCCTCCACGGTGGTCTGCGCCCGGGCCACGCGCCGGCGTACCCGTTCGGCCGCCTCGTCGACGTCCTTCAGGGCCGCACGCATCTCGGCCAACAGTCCCTCGTCGCCCAACATGCTCATCCCGACTACCTCCTCTTCTATCCCACGGCTGACCTGCGGCACCGGGTTCACGTCGGCGCAACAGTGTTCAACGGCCCCGGTACCGGCGGCGTTCGTCCTGGCTGCCGGGGCGGTCGTCGACCGGCATGCCGAACTCGTCGTCCTCGACCCGGGTGTCACGACCGCGCCGGCCGATCACCGCGGGCGCGCAGTCGGGGTCGGTACCCCAGACCTTCTCGTCCTCCTTCAGCCAGGTGCTGCGCTGACGATCACGGTCCTGTCCTTGCTGGGGTGCGCCACCCATGCCCGGCATCATCGGGGGCATGAACGGCATCCCACCGCCCGGCATACCGCCCGCGCCGGGCTGCGGGAGACCAGGGCCGGCACCTGGACCTGGGGTCAGGTTGGCCCCGACCGGGCCTCCGACGGGCACTCCCAGCTTGTCCGGGTTCAGCGCTCCGGGCGAGCCGGATACACCCGGCACCGCCGACAGGCCCCCGGTGCCGACCTGCACCCCGGGAACGTGCGGGAAGCTGGCCGAGCCGGGTCTCGTGACGTCGCCGAGTGCCGGAGGGGCGGTGATGCTCCCGGTCATACCCGGCTTCGGCGACACGTCCTTACCGTCGACGGTGGTCGGGAACGCATTCCGGTCTATTGGTGCCGACGGCCCGGTGTCGGGCCACGGCAACTTGCCCGTGTTCAGGCCCGGCACGGATCCACCCCCGCCGGTGTCGGGCCACGGCAACTTGCCCGTGTTCAGGCCCGGCACGGATCCACCCCCGCCGGAACTCCCCGACGGGTTGGGCGGCAACCCGAGTTTCGCCCGCTCTTCCGGCGACAGCGGGACATCGTCCAGCAGGCCGCCGCGTTGCAGCGCGTCGAGCTGATCCGGATTGAGCTGACCGAGATTCGTCGCACCGCCCGGCGACAGACCGTTCTTCCGCAGGTAGTCCGCCTGCTCAGCGGTCAGCGGCGCATCGTCCAGCAGCCCCGCCCCGTCCAGCCTCTGCAACTGGGACGGCGTCAGGTCACCCAACGACTGCGGCCCGTTCAGGCCGAGCTTCGCCCGCTGGTCGTTGGTGAGGGGGGTCTCGTCCAGCAGCCCGCCGCGATCCAACGCGTCGAGCTGATCCGGGCTGAGCTGACCGAGATTCGTCGCACCGCCCGGCGACAGACCGTTCTTCCGCAGGTAGTCCGCCTGCTCAGCCGTCAGCGGCACATCGTCCAGCAGCCCGGCCTTGTCCAGTTGCTCCAACTGGGACGGCGTCAGGTCACCCAACGACTGCGGCCCGGACGGCTTGCGGTTGAGCCCGAGATTGCTGGTCGGCAGGGAACTGCCCGCGCCACCACCGGTGAACGGATTCTCCAGGCCACCGCCGGCAGACGGGGTGACCGGTTTGGGGGCCGGAATGGGGGGAAGGCCGCTCGCGCCACCGCCGCCAACCACAGCATCCAAGCCGCCATTGGCGAACGGATTGCCCGCGCCACCGCCCTCGGACGGCATGCCCGACTTGACCTTCAGGTCGGTGGGAAGGCCGCCGCCGGCGCCACCACCGAACGGATTCTCCGCGCCGCCACCAAAGGAACCATCCAAGCCATTGGCGAACGGATTACCCGCACCACCACCGGCGCCCGAGTTGGGCATCAGGCTGGCGGGAAGGTCGCCGCCGGCGCCACCACCGAAGGAACCACCCAGGCCATTGGCGAACGGATTACCCGCACCACCACCCTCGGACGGCATGCCCGACTTGACCTTCAGGTCGGTGGGAAGGCCGCCGCCGACGCCACCACCGAACGGATTCTCCGCGCCACCGCCAAAGGAACCACCCAAGCCATTGGCGAACGGATTACCCGCACCACCACCGGCGCCCGAGTTGGGCATCATGCTGGCGGGCATGAAAGCACCGCCACCGGTGCCGTTGGCGAACGGGTTACCCAAGCCGCCGCCGTTGGCGAACGGGTTGCCCAAGCCGCCGCCGTTGGGGAACTGGTTGCCGAAGTTGGCTCCCACGTTCGCGAACGGGTTACCCACGTTCGCGAACGGATTGCCCACGTTCGCGAACGGGTTGCCCATGTTCGCGAAGGGGTTACCCACATTGGCAAAGGGGTTGCCCATGTTCGCGAACGGGTCGCCCCAGTTGGCGAAGGGGTTACCCATGTTCCCGAACGGGTTGTTGGCGAAGCCGCCGTTGGGCATCCCCACGTCGTTGGGCATCGGGTTCGGTGGCACCGGCTTCGGGTCGGTGATGCTCATCGGGTTGCGCGCCTCGGCGAACACCGACACCAACTTCTTCGCCGCGAGTATCGCCGGCTCGAAGGTCTTGAGGGCGTTGTCGGCCCACATCTGGCGCAGATGCTGGTCCAGCTTGTTCCACTCGGGGATGCTGAACGCGTCGAACGGGTGGTACTTCACCCACGCGGGCGGCGTCCACGTGACGATACCCGCGTCCGAGCCACCGAACTTGGTGCCACGGTATTGCGATCCCTCTTCGTCCCCGGTCTCAGCGTACTGCTGACCCAGGTCCCAGGCGTTCGACTGGCCGTCGTGCAGGTCGCCGTACTCGAGCGTGCTCTCGTTGAACATCTGGGCGATGACCCGGTACGGGTGCTGCCAGATGCCGGCCGGGTGGATCGAGGACCACTTCTCGAAGGTGTCGGCCACCGCCGTGATGAAGTCCCTCATGGCCTGCTCGACCTGGGCCAGCGAGGTGTCCCACTGCTTGGCCTGGGGCATGATGTCCGCGAGGTACTTGTTCGCCTCCTGCACCCGGTGCCGCCAGGCTGATTCGGCGGAGCCCTTGAAGTCGGGGCTCTTGGCGTTCACCGACTTGACCTGATCGGTCAGCTCGCTCGAGATCCCCAGCGCGTGGGTGGTCAGGTTGGCCAGGATCTCGCGGACCGACCCGATCGAGTCCGGGTCGAACGCCTTGTTCGGCCCGGCCACCTTGGGCAGGTCGGCGATCATCCGTTCCCACGCGTTGCCGAGCGCGACGACCGGGTTGCCGTCGGGGTTGGTCGAGTTCCCCGGGTCGGTGGTGTTGCGCTCCTGCCCCTGGGTGTCGTCCCGGCTGGTCACGCCCACCCACACCGTCACCCGGGTGATGTGTTTGTACACCCCTTTCTGCTTCCACCGGTAGAAGGTGACCGCGTCCTTGTTGTACTCCGGCATCCACCCGCCGATTACGTTTGATTTGAGGGTGCTCGTCTGGGTGATCAGCCAGTAACCGGGGCCCTTGATGGTCCGCGGTCGGAAGTTGTCGTTGATGGAAGCCTTTTCCCCGCCCTCTCCACCGCCGAGCACCAGCCCCAGAATGCTCGCCAGGGCATCCTCGAACGTCGCGGTGTTCGCCATGACTAACCCCCGGCTTTGGGCATGAAGTACTCGAACTGCTCGGCGCTCAGCGTGCTCGTCTGCTCGACGGCGTCGGAGTCGGCCAGCAGGAACTTGATGCCGTGCTCCAGGTTGTTGAGCTCGGTTCGCGCGCCCTTGAGCCGGTTGGCCAGGCCAGCCCGGACGACGTCGATCGCCCCCGTCAGGTCCTCCGCCTCGGTGAAGCCCTTCCCGCCGAGGCGCAGCTTGAACTGCTTGGTGATGTCGACGGTGGAATCCGGCAGAGAGCCGTACGGGTAGTTCTTGCCGTACATCAGATCGATCTCGTCGACCTGCTTGGTGTAGGTGCCGTGCAGCTTCCGCAGGTAGCTCTCGTTGATGACGATGTTCTTCATCGTGTTTCCTCTCGGATGGAGACGGGCCAGCGGGACTCGGCTGTCCGCACCCGGCCGGGGTCGAGGTCCGGACGAGTCCGTGGACAGCGGTGGGTCAGACGCGCTGGTCCACCCGGCGGTGCGGCGGACCAGCGCGCCTGACCCGGTATCGGCTCGGCGGAACTGCCGTCCCGACCTCGTGCGAGGTCAGGTTCGGCGGGGTACTAGCTGAAGATGGCCGCGCCCCGGTTGTCGCCGTGCTGGTAGTTGACGTTGATCTCCTGAAGGCGCTGCTGCCCCAGGGCCAGGGCCGCCCTCATCTCCTGCTGACCCTGGTTCCACAGCGCCTGGGCGGCCTTGTAGGCCTCCGGCGCCTGACCGTTGTTGGCTGCGGTGAACCTCGCCACCGAGGTCTGGAGGTTCGCCAGCGACTGGTCGAGCTCGCGGGTCTCCCTGGCCATCTCGTCGGCGACCGCCTGAACCGCAGCGGGATTAATGCTGTAGTTGGCCATTCTCGGCCTCCTTCTCGTTCGTCGGTCCGGGTTTCGTCGGCCCGGCTTTCACAGGTGAGGGCTCGACGGTCAGCCGGCGGCCCAGCCGCCGGCCCGCATCGCGCTGTCGTCTTCGGTCGTGGTGGTCAGTTGCGCGTACTGCTGCATGTTCTGGTTGAGCATGTCCAGGCCCGCCTGGACCTTCTGGAACCCGTTCAGCCACTGCTGGACGGCCTGGAGGAACCGCGGCGCCGCCGAGTCGCTCTGCCACTGGGCGGACAGGTTGCTGCTGGCGGCCGTTACGGCCTGCTGGCTGTTCTTGGCCTCGGCCTGCGCCTGGCCGAACGCCATGACCATGCCCTTGATGGTCGCCTCATCGGCGACAATCCCCTGCTGGTTGACTGGCATGACTCTCCTCGTCTTCTATCGGTCGTGTTGTTGCGATCGGTGGGACATGTGCTCGCGCCTGCCGTGCCGTCCGGAGGGGCGGGCCACGGCGGCGTGACGTTCGGGTACCCCGCGGCCTCACCTCCCTTCCGGCCGGACCAGCGCCGGCCCGGGGGGCAGCATGGCGACCAGCGCGGTGGGCATGACCACCGTCTGGTTGAGGGAGTAGCCCAGGGTGGTGACGTCGCCGCCCAGGATCGGGTAGGCGATCCCCCGTTCGTTGATCAGCAGGCCCTGCTGCCGCCACCGGTCGGTCTCGGCGGTGGCCGGGGGCATCAGCAGCGCTCCCCCGCCCGACGGCACCCGCACCGTCACGGCGGTCTTCCCGCCGCTGCCGCCGGTCGGCATGCCGGTCCCGCTGACCAGGACGACCGTGGGTCTCTCGTCGGCCTGCCCCGCGTACTCGACGCAGGCCACGGCGTCCTCCGGTACGGACGGTGGCATTGGCGGGTTGGCCGGCAGCGTGGTCAGCGGCCGCACCGGGCTGCGCTGGCCGGCGGCGACCAGATCGGCCGCGGTGATGGCGGTCTCCCTGGCCGCGCCCGGCGTAGCCCGCTGAAGCCGGTACTCGGTCGTGGTCAGCGGGGCCAGCCCGTCGGCGGTCATCAGGTAGTGGCCGACCGTGCCGTTGCCCATGTCCACGGCGAACATCTGGCCGATCGAGGTCGACCGGCCGGCCACCCTCGGCCCGGCGCCGCCGGCCCCGGCCACCTTCGGCGGGCCGACCGTGCCGCCCAGCGGGATCGACTCCAGCCAGGCGGTCGCCACCGGTACGGGAACCAGCAGCCCCAGCCCCAGCACGTCGGCCATCCACGGCTGGGGAAGGAGCAGCCGCCGCCCGCCCCACAGCAGGTAGGTCTTCCCGTCCGCGGTGACCGGCAGCGCCTGCCCGTCGCCGAGCGGATCGGGGGCCGCCGGCACGTCGACGTCCAGGACGATCCCGCCGGTGTCCCGGCTACAGGCCCGCCACACGCCCTGGTTGACCCGGTTGGCCGCGGGCAGCACCTGCGGCCCAGCCGGGGTACCCACCGCCGGGCCCTGCGGCACCTTGGCGAGTTTGGACGAGGACACGGTGACCGGGGTGAGTCGACCGCCGGCCAGCAGGGTGGCCGTCGCCACGTCGTTGACCAGGCGCAGCCGGCCGTCGACCAGCACGTACCGCGCCCCGGTCGCGGAGTCCACCACCAGCATCCGCGGCTGCTGCCAGCTGGTCGAGCCCGATCCCGGCATCAGCGCCCAGATCGCGACCACGCCCAGCACCAGGATCCCGAGCACGAGACCGACGATCGTGCCGGTGCGGTCCCGGCGGGTCGGTGACTCGGCGGTCTCCGGCTCGGCCCGCACCAGCGCACCGGTCACCCGGGTCATCATGTACCGCTGGGCGTCCACCTGGTCTCGACGCGACGACATGTCAGCCCACCCGCGCCCGGATCACGTCGATCAGGCCGGTGATGACCACGACGGTCGGTCCCAGGGCGGCCACCATCGCGGTGTGCGCCAGGTCGCCCATCCGTCCCCAGATCGGGTTGAACCGCCGGCCGACCGGGATCCGCGCGGCCACCCCGCACGCCACCGCCAGAACCAGGCAGCAGCCGATGGCCAGTTGGGCGGCGAGCGGACTCCGGTCCGTGGGCGCGGTCAGGCACCAGGTCGCCATGGCGACCAACGCCGGGCCGGCCAGCGCGATCCGGTGCCAGGTGCTCGTCATCGGGCGGGTGACCAGGATCTGGGCGACGGCGGCCAGCCAGGCGGCCAGCGGTGCGGCCCAGCCGGGTGCCGCCGCCAGCCACACCATCGCGGCGCCGGAGACCAGTCCGAGTGCCGCGTACAGGGCGGTCATGAACTGGTCGGCGGCGGCGGCCCGGGTGAGCACCCCGGCGGCCGGCTCCGGGTCGATGTCCTTCTGCAGGTCCGCCGGTTCGACGGGCATCTCCGGCAGGGCGAACCCGGCGAGCTTGAAGGCGGCCGACGGTACCGCCGGGCGCAGCGCCGTGGTGACGACGACCGTGATCGCGGCGATCGTGGTCCAGTCCAGCGTGGCCCTGGTGTGCAGTGCGAGCGCGGCGACGACCAGCAGCCATGCCGCCAGCAGGCCGATGGTGACCGGCCGCCAGCCGGTGCGCGGGAAGACGAACGCGGCCACCAGCAACGCGGCGACGGTGCCGGCGGTGGCACCCACGAGAATCAGCCGGGGTACGGGGGCACCGGCGACCGCGTCCAGCGCGGCGACCACCGTACCGACCACACAGGCGGCCCCCAGGATGCCGGCCGTGGCCCGGTCGGCGAGCTTGCGTACCACTGCGAAGCCCGCGACGAAGCACATCGCCGCCATCGCCGCGAGCAGCACCGGGTTCCGGGACGCGGCCGGCCACATCCGGGCGGCGGCCAGCCAGGCGGTCAGCCATGCGGCGAACAGCAGCAGGGCGGTGACCCGCGTGGTCTGCGGATGCCACAGCCCGGACCGCTTGCGGATACCCGCCGAGACGCCGTCGACGAGGTCGTCGTAGGCCAGCGGCGGAATCTGGTCGGTACGCGGACGTACGTGCACGACCTCGCCGTCGAGCAGGTCGAGATCACCGACGGTGCTCGACTCGTCGAGGGCCGGTCCGCCCAGCCGCTGCACGATCCAGCCGCTGTGCTCCAGCCCGCGATCGGCGAGGTCCGGTCCCAGCGAGCTCAGCAGGGCCGGCATCATGTCGGCCAACGGGATGTGGGTGGGCAGACTCACGTCGACCTGGCTGGTCGGTCCGACGACCAGCAGTCGGCAGAGTTCCCCGCGCTCGGCGCTCATATCCCGAACACGCCTGCGCGGTCACCGGAGTTCACGAAGTTTTTGTCCGCCCCGGGTGCTGCCTGCGGGCGGCGGGCAGCACCCGGACCGGGACCCTGCAACAGCCCGAGCGCCCGGTTGCGGCAATTGACGGTCACTCACCTTCGACCCGTCCGAGTGGGGCGATCGGCTTCTGGACAACCATGCCGCTCCTGAGTTGGCCGGGAAGAGGCTGTTCGCCGCTGGACGGCGTGGCCCAACTGCCGGCCTGCATGGCGCTGTCGTCTTCGGTCGTGGTGGTCAGTCGCGCGTACTGCTGCATGTTCAGGTTGAGCATGTTCAGGCCCTGCTGGACCTTCTGGAAGCCGGCCAGCCAGTTGTTGACGGCCTGCTGGAACTTCGGCGCGGCCGCGTCGCTCGCCCACGAGGCGGTCAGCGCCTGGTTCGCGGCCACGACGTTCGAGTGGCTGTTCCTGGCCTCGGTCTGGGCCTGAGCGAACGCCATGACCATGCCGGTGATGGTCGCCTCGTCGGCGACGATCGAGTCCAGTTTGATGCCGGGCACGGCGTATCCGGCCTGTGTCTCTGCCATGACTCTCCTTGTTCGTCATCCGGCGCGCTGCCGGCGGAAGGTGGATGATGTGGTCGGGTGTGCCGCGTCCGCCTGGTGGATCGGGCCACGGCGGCGGATCGGTTGGGCACCCGGCGGCCTCATCGCCCTTCCGGCCGGACCAGTCCCGGCCCGGCGGGCAGCAGCCGGGCCGGGACCGTGCGCTCGCCGAGGAACCAGTACTCCCGGCCGGCGGCCTGCGGTCCGGCTCCTTCCGCATCGCCGGAGTGGGCACCGGAACCGAACCAGGTGGCCGGTGTCGCGGCACGATCCAGCAGCGCCTCCGCCTCGGGCGGCAGTACCACCACGTCGAGGGTCTGGTCCTGGTTTCGTCGCCGGTCGGTGACCGACGTGACCGGGCCGAGGTCGGTGGAGAGGTGCCCGAACGCGAGCAGCAGCGCGGTCCACGCGGTGTCCGGCTCGGGCAGCCCGCGTACCAGTGGAGCGACCGTGGTGAGGCACAGGTCCCCGGAGCGCGACAGGTGCTGCCAGCGCAGCAGGTCCACGCAGGCGACCAGGGTCGGCAGCGGGTCCGGGTCGGGGCAGGCGACCGGCGGTTGGCCGTCGACCGGCGGCAGCCAGCTCAGCTCGCTGTGCCCGCGTACCGCCGGCGCCGGCTTGACCAGGTCGGCCGCGCCGATGCCCAGCCGGGCCAGCAGCCAGTGGTGCACCCGCCCGGTACGCATGGCGGTGACCGCCCAGGTCCAGGAGGCCGGCTCCCCCCGCCACCCCGACGCCGCCGCGACCGGCGGGTCGGATCCGGCTCGCGGGTCCGAGGTGGGCGGTGGATCCGACCCGGCCGGCGCGTCCGAGCCGGCCGGTTGGGGGGCGTCGGCGGCGTACAGGTCGCGCGGGTCGCGCAGGTAGTTGTACCGCGCGCCCTCCAGCCACAACGCCAGCGCGGGATGCCCCGCCGGGGCCAGGACGACGTCGTTGAGGACGATCTCGTCGGTGAGCGCGTGCAGCGTGAACCCGTGCGTCGACGCGGCGACCCGGTCGAACAGCTCCGGCAACCGGGCCGGCCCGTCGGCCTCCGGCGGCCCGTGCCACCGGCCACGGAACAGCCGGTACCCACCGCCCGGCGGGCCCTCGGCACCCTGACCCGCCGGGCTGTCGGCCGGCTCGTCCGGCGAAAGCGCGGCGTCGGGAAGGAAGTGCAGGTCACCGTCGGCGTACAGGCCGCCGAAGCGGTGCACCACCTCGACCCGCAGATGGTCGCTGGCCGCCGCGAAACCCTGCGGCAGCCCCCGGTTCAGCTCCAGGGCGTACGGGCTGTGCAGGGTCATCGGCGCGTTCGCGTGGAACAGTTCGGCCACACTCACCAGGTGGATGCCGTGGGCGTCGGCCCAGGTCAGCAGGGCACGTACCGGGGCCAGTGGATCGGGTTGACCGGCCGGTGCGGGCGGGGTGGCGCGGGCCGCGTCGAAGCGGGCCCGCGGGATGTCCGTCCACAGCACGAAGTCGACCTGGCCGGCGTAGCTGTCGGCCGCCGCGCCGTAGTTGGTCCAGAAGCCGTTCGACGCGGGCAGCGGCCGGCCGAGCCAGATGCCGTGCACGATGTGCGGGATGGTGGTGGTGTCGGGAAGTGGTGGCGTGTGCTCCGGTTGGCCCCAGAGCCGGGCGGCCCCGTCGCGCCGGAACGTGCTGACCCGGCCGGCGTCGGCGGCGAGGGCCGCCGGCTCCAGGTCGGCGGCGCTGGGGGCGGGACGCGTCATGCTCACCCGCCGCAACAGCGGCGCGACCAGGTGCGGGGCGAGCCGGCGTACGTCGGTGCCGGCGAGGAAATCCGGTGCCGGTGCCAGCCGGCGGGAGCCGAAGACGTCGCCGCCGATCCAGCGGCGCGCCAGGTTCTCCTCGGCCGCCCAGGTGTACAGGGCGGGGTAGGTCATCCGGCGCAGCCAGTCCAGCAGCCCGGTGTCGCAGGGCCAGGCGGTCGGCGCGGCGGACGGTCCGGGCAGGCAGGCCAGGGCGCGCAGCCGCCGCGCCATCTCCTCGGCCGCCGCGTACCCCGAAGCGGGATCGGCCGGCTCGGCCGCCGCGTACGCCGCAGCGTGGTCGGCGGCCTCAGCGGGCTCGGCCGACGCACACGGCTCAGCCGAGGCAGCGGGCTCGGCTGGCGCGGCAGCGCGGGCCGGTGGGGTGGGCGTACGGCGCCGGCGGGTGGCGGTGCGGGTCATCGGCCGGCCCCGGTGGGCACCACGGGCGCGGGTGCCAGTGCAGTCTGGATCAGCCGGCCGCCGCGCCGGGTGCACAGCAGCGCCCGGCCCGGGGGCAGCGGGCGCGGTTTGATGTTGCCCAGCAGCGGGCCTTCCGTCGGCGGGCAGGACAGCGCCACGTCCGGGGTGTTCAGTTCCTGGATGCGCCGCAGCAGCGGGTCCATCGACAGCCGCATCGCCCCGGCCGCCGCCCGCGCGACGACCACGTGCAGGCCGATGTCGCCGCCCTGGGGCAGCAACGGGATCAGGTTGGCCAACGGGTTCTCGTGCCCGGCGAGCAGTTCGTAGTCGTCGACCAGGACGTACAGTGCGGGGCCGGTCCACCAGTCGCGGGCGCGTAGCTGCTCAGGGGTGATGTCGGGGCCGGGAATCCGTGGCCGGAGGCCGGCCAGCGCCTCGGCGGCGGTGTCCCGGGTGCTGTCCGGCGAGACCGAGTAGCCGAGCCGGTAGGCGGCCGGTACGTCGTCGAAGAGCTGCCGCCGGTAGTCGACGGCCATGATGCGCGCCTGGGCCGGGGTGTGGCTGGCGACGATCGCGTGGGCGATGAGGCGCAGCAGGTTCGTCTTGCCGCTCTCGGTGTCCCCCAGCACGGTCAGGTGCGGCATCGCCCGGAAGTCGTGCCACACCGGCGCGAGCTGGTCCTCGTCCACGCCGAGCGCGACGCGGGCGTCCTGCGGCGCCGGCAGCTCGGCCATCGGCAGCGAGGCCGGCAGGGTGCGTACCGCGGCGGCGCGTTCCCCGGCCCAGTTGTCCGCCACCGCGGACACCAGGTGCTCGGTGGCCGCGGCGAGCCCCTCGGCCGACTGGACGCCGTCGATGCGCGGCAGCGCGCCGAGGAAGTGCAGCTTCGCGTCGGTCAGCCCGTGCCCCGGGTGGCGGGGCACCTGGGCCGCCGCGCGCAGGTCGATCCCGGACTCCACCGGGTCGCCCAGGCGCAGTTCGAGACGGGTCCCGATCTTGTCCCGCATCGACATGTGCAGCTCCGACCAGCGGCCCATGGAGATCATCACGTGCACCCCGTAGTTCAGGCCACGGGCCGCGATGTCCCGGGCCATCTCCTCGGCCGGTTCGAACTCCTGGCGCAGCACGAACCACCCGTCCACGACCAGGAACACGTCGCCGAACCGGTCCTCCGGGATGCGCCCGTCGGCCTGCGCCTGCCGGTAGGCGTCCCGGCCGTGGATGCCCAGCTCCGCGCAGCGCCGTTCCCGCTCGACGAGGATCGAGCGGACCTCGGCCACCGTGCGGCCCACCCGCTCCGCTTCGTGCCGGCCGGCGACCCCGCCGATGTGCGGCAGGCCGGCCAACCCGGCCAGCGAGCCGCCGCCGAAGTCGAGGCAGTAGAACTGCACCTGTCGCGGCGAGTGGGTCAGGGCCAGCCCGCACACCAGCGACCGCAGCAGCGTGCTCTTGCCGCTCTGCGGTCCGCCGGCCACGCCCACGTGCCCACCGACCCCGGACAGGTCCACCACGAGCAGGTCGCGCATCTGCTCGAACGGCTTGTCGATGAGACCGACCGGCACCCGCAGGTACCCCTGCTGGCCGGCGTCGATCGGACGCAGCCCGTGCTCGGGGTCGGGCAACAGCGGCGGCAGCACGTCGTCCAGGGTCGGCGCGTCCTCCAGCGGCGACATCCACACCTGGTGCGCCGGCGGACCCTGGTCGACCAGCCGGTCCACCAGCGCGTGCAGCACGGTGGTGCCGGTGTCGGTCGGCTCGTCCGATGCCAGGTCCGAGGGCGGGCGCGGCGCCGGGACGGCGGGCGCGGCGGCCCCGGCGGTGAACGCGACCACCTGGCTGGCGATCACCTCGCGGTGCAGCCCGGTGCGGCGTACCCGGTGCGGGCCGGACACGTACGCGGCCCGGAACCGGGTGATGCTGGTGACGCTGGAGCGCAGGTATCCGTTGCCCGGATCGCCCGGCAGCTCGTACGCGTCGGGTACGCCGATGACCGCCCGCGACTCCATCGCGGAGAAGGTCCGCAGCCCGATCCGGTACGACAGGTGGCCCTCCAACTGGTGGATGCGCCCGTCCTCCAGGCGCTGCGAGGCCAGCAGCAGGTGCACCGCGAGCGAACGGCCGAGCCGACCGATCATCACGAACAGCTGGATGAACTCGGGGTTGGCCGCGATCAGCTCGCTGAACTCGTCCACCACCACGAACAGGGTGGGCAGCGGGTCGAGTTCGGCACCCTGGGCCCGGGCCTTCTCGTAGTCGCGGGCGGAGGTGAAGTTGCCGGCGCTGCGCAGCAGTTCCTGCCGGCGTACCAGTTCCCCCTGCAGGGTGGTCTGCATCCGGTCGACCAGCGCGGCCTCGTCGGCCAGGTTGGTGATGAGCGCGGAGACGTGCGGCAGCCGGTCCAGCCCGACGAAGGTGGCGCCGCCCTTGAAGTCCACCAGCACGAAGTTGAGGGTCTCCGAGGAGTGGGTGGCCGCCAGGGCCAGGACCAGGGTGCGCAGCAGCTCGCTCTTGCCCGACCCGGTGGCGCCGATGAGCATGCCGTGCGGCCCCATCCCGCCCTCGGCGGACTCCTTGATGTCCAGCTCGATCGGGGATCCGTCGGCGGCCACCCCGATGGGCACCCGCAGCCGGTCGGCGGGCGAGCGGGACTCCCACCGGGCGCGTGGGTCGAAGGTGTCCAGGTCGGGGATGTCCAGCAGGTCGGGCAGGTCGAGGACGGCGCTGAGCCCGCTGGCCGGCTGCTCGCCGGTGACCTTGGTGGCGTGCCGGGCCATGATCCGGGCCAGCGTCCGCAACCGGGGCAGGTCCAGGTGGTCGGGGGCGGCGAGCCGGGTACGCACCTCCCGGCCCACGTGGTCCTTCTCGATCATGTCCACGTCGGTGGCGGACACCTCCAGGTTGAGCACGTTGTCGCCGTCGGCGAGGCCACGGCCGTCGAAGTCGACGAGGACGGCGTTGCGGTACCCGGAGACGGTCAGCCGGGCGCCCGGCGGAATGACGCCGCCGTCGCAGACCACCACGACGAACGGTTCCTCGCGGGAGGGCTGGGCGTCGCCGTCGTACCGGGAGCGGCCCGCGAACTCCGCACCCAGCAGCCGCTCCACCTCTTCCAGGGTGGTGCCGAACAGCCGTACCGGCCCGGCCACGTCTACGTCGGTGGCGTGCTTGGCGTGCGGCAGCCACTTGGCCCACTCCCACTGTTCGGCCTGCTCGGCGCCGACGCAGAGGGCCAGCCGCAGCTCGTCCGGGGCGTGGAAGGTGGCCAACTGGGCGAGCATGGCGCGCACCATGCCCCGCGCCACGTCCCGGTCGCCACTGATCCGCACGTGCGCGAAGCCGGGCAGGCACAGCGCGACGGGCTGGTCGGGCACGGTCGTGTACGCCTTGATGAACCGGCGCAACGCCTTGGCGCACACCGGTTCCAGGTCCTCCACCGGCTTGGTGTCCAGCGGGGTCATCCGCACCGCGAGCCGCTGGGCGCCGGTGCCGACCCGGATCTCGCCGAAGTCCGGATGCGTCGGCCGGCGCTCCCACAGCCGGCTGGTCATCGCCAGCGACCACAGCGACTCCGGGTCGGGGTGCCGCCAGGCCAGCGCGTCCCGCTGTTCCGCCGCGTACTGCCGGACCTGCGCCCTGGTCTGGGACAGGTAGCGGAAGTAGTCGCGCCGGTCGCCGTTGATCTGCTGCTTGCGGTTGCCGCCGGTCATCGTCATCTGGAACACGGCCATGGCCAGCATGCCGCCGCCCATCATGACCAGCATGACCATGCCCATCGGGCCTCTGAGCGAGTTGCTCATCATCATGAACATGAACCCGCCGGTCATCAGCAGGCTCGGCAGGATCATCCCGAGCGAGCGGAACCCGGCGGGCTGGACCTCCGGGACGACCGGGGGCTCCTGCAGGGTGATCTCGCCGTGCGGTAGCTCGGGTCCGTTGCGGCGGGCCGGCCGCCGGAAAGGTCTGGTGCTCACATCCGTTACACGGCTGCGAGCCGGAAAGAGTTGACCGGTACCGGGATCGATACTTTCCGCACCGCGATACGCCGCCCGCCGGCTGGGGCGAGCCGGGGGCGGCGGCGGTCAGAACGACCGTCTCCGCAGGGGCGTTCCCGCCGACCCCGGCCGGCCGTACGACCGCAGCCTCTCCGGCGGCGCCTCCGCGCTGTCCATCGCCGGGAGCACCGGCATGTCCGGCATCCCCTGCAGGTCGACGCCGACGGCGAAGGGCACCCCGCCCACGCCCTCCTCCGGCGCACCCCCCGACGCCGGCCGGGTGAGCAGCAGCTTCAGGTCGTCGTGTGCACGGTCACCGGTCCAGAACACGTCCTTCGTCGCGATCAACCGCTGGAACTCGTTGCCGCACCGGACGATGGCCCCCGCCTCCACCGAGACGTTCGGCCGCCAGACGCCGTCCCCACGGTTGTGTTCGAACCGCAGCCGCCAGCGCCGCCCGCTCGCCGACGCCGACATCCCGGCCCCCAGTTCGAGCGTCTTCTGGACGTCGCCGGAGAACACCAGCCGCTGCGCGAAGAGGGACTCCTTGCTTACCACGGTGATCTGCCACGTACCGCTCATACTCACTGCCGACATCTTTCGGGCACCTTCTCTCGTCGCCACGGAGGCGGGTCAGGCGGCCAGGGCTGCCCGCACGTCGGCGGCGAACAACTGGCGCATGTCGTCGACGGTCGGCGCGGCGGTGCCGCGCAACCGGTTGGCCTGCTTGGTGATGGTGCGTTCGAGCAGTTGGCGGGCGTACCGGCCGTTACCGAAGCTCTCGTCCCGGGTCAGGCTGTCGAAGTGCTCCGACAGCACCGAAAGGCAGTCGTTGCTGAAGTCGAAGCCGCTGTCCCGGGCCAGCGTCTGCACGATGGACACCAGTTCCGAGGCGGTGTACGACTCGAACGGGACCTGCCGGCTGAACCGGGAGGCTAGGCCCACGTTGTTGGCCAGGAACCGGCGCATGTCCCCGGTGTACCCGGCCACGATCACCACGATGTCGTCCCGATGGTCCTCCATCAGCTTCACCAGCGTGTCGATGGCCTCCCGACCGAAGTCGTTGCCCTGGCCGGCCAGCGCGTACGCCTCGTCGACGAAGAGCACGCCGCCGCGCGCCCGGTTGAACACGTCGGTGGTCTTGACGGCGGTGTGCCCGACGTACTCGCCGACCAGGTCGGCCCGGGAAACCTCGACGAGCTGCCCGGTGCGTAGCACACCCATCGCGTTGAGCAGTTGCCCGTACAGTCGGGCCACGCTGGTCTTGCCGGTGCCGGGCGCCCCGGCGAAGACCAGGTGCCGGGAGATCGTCGGCGCGGGCAGGCCGGCCCGGGTCCGGGCCTCGGTGGAGGCGATCAGGTCGATGACGTCGCTCACCTCGCGCTTGACCGCGTCCAGGCCGACCATCGCGTTCAGCTTGCCGAGCAGGTCCTGGACGGCCTGCGCCACGCCGGCCGCCGCCGACGGCGCGGCCGCCGGTTCGCCCAGGTCCTCCGGCAGCAGCCGGGCCAGTTCGAGATCCGGGGCCTGCGGGTTGTTCGACAGCCGGTACGCCTGACGCCCCAGCATGTCCTCGAAGACCTGCCGGGCCACCCGGGCGTTGCCGAAGGTCTCGTTGCGGGGCATGTCGCTGAAGTGGCGCACCAGGGCCTGCCGGGTCTCGTACTCCAGCGCGTAGTGGTGGGCGCGGCAGAGCCGCTCGACGATCTCGGCCAGTTCGTCGTCGGCGTAGCTGTCGAACTGGATGGTGCGGGCGAAGCGGGACTCCAGGCCCGGGTTGGCGGCCAGGAAGGTACGCATGTTCGGGGTGTAGCCGGCGACCACCACGACCACCTCGTCCCGGTGGTCCTCCATCAGCTTGACCAGGGTGTCGATGGCCTCCCGGCCGAAGTCGTGGCCGCCGCCCCCACCGGCCGAGAGCGTGTACGCCTCGTCGATGAACAGCACCCCACCCAGGGCCTCCTCGAACCGGGCCGTGGTCTTCACCGCGGTGCCGCCGACGTGCTCGGCGACCAGGTCGCTGCGAGACACCTCGACCAGTTGCCCGCTGGAGAGCACCCCGAGGGTGGCCAGGATCCGGGCGAAGATGCGGGCCACGGTGGTCTTGCCGGTGCCGGGCGGCCCGGCGAAGACCAGGTGCCGGGACATGGGCGGTACGTGCAGCCCGGCCTCCCGGCGACGCTTGGCGATCTGGTTGAGCCCGACCAGGGTGGCCACCTCGTGTTTGACGCCGGCCAGGCCGACCAGCCCGTCCAGTTCGCGCAGCAGCGCGGCCACCGGACCGTCCGCCTCCCCGCCGCCGCCCGGCGCGCTGCCCGGCGTGCCGGCGCCGGGACCACCGCCGGCGGGCACCGCCGGAGCGGGTGACCCGACGTCGGACGGCGCGGGGCCCGACGGGTGGGCACGGGGCGGTTTCCCGGACGGGGTGACGTCCGACTCGGTGCCTCCGGTCGGGGTGGGAGCGGACTTCGGCGCATCGCCGGCCGCCGGCGCGTCCGGCCGACCGGCCCCGGGCGGCGGGAGGGAGATCGGGCGTCCGTTGTGGCCGGTGTCCACGTTGAGCAGTTCGACCGCGGCGGTCGGGCTCGGCGCGTCCACGGCGACGCCGCCGTTGCCGCGTACCACCCCGCCGTGAAGCCGCACCGGCGCATCGGTCTCCACCACGACACCCGGCCCCTGGTTGCCGACGATCTCGCAGTCCGTCGCGGTGACGGTGCTGCCGGCGCCGGCTCGGATCCCCGGGCCGCGACTGCCGCTGATCCGGCTGCGGGACAGGGTGGCCGCGCTGCGGCCGCCGGTCAGCACGCCCGCCCCGCCCGACTCCTCCACGGCCATCGAGGACAGCGTGGGCCGGGCGTTCCCGGCCACCTCCACGCCGACCCGGCAGCCGGTGATCCGGGAGTTGGACAGCACGGTGGTCGCGCTGTCGGCGAGCTTCGCCCCGGCGGTCCGTGCCCCGGTGACCTGGCCGTTGGAGAACCGGCCGGCTCCGCCGGTCGCGTGCAGGCCGTACCGGACGCCCTCGATGGTCAGGCTGTGCAGTTGCGGTTCGGCTTCCTGCTCGATCGCCACGCCGATGGGGACGTCGCGTACCCCGACCCCGTCCAGCCGCGCCTTCGACCGGCCGGTCAGGAACACTCCAGCGTCCGCGCAGTCCGCCACGGCACCGCCGGTGAGGTGCGGCGTCGCCGTGCCGTTGACCACCACCCCGGCCGCGCCGCACTCGCGCACCTCACAGTTGGTGAGCGTCGGCGCAGAGGTGTCCCGGCAGTCGAGGCCGTGGCCCCGGGCCCGGGTGAGGCGCGTGTCGGACAGCGCGGGCGACGCCTGCGCCATGGTCACCACGGCGTGCACCCGGGCGTCCCGGATCTCGCAGCGTTCCAGCACCGGGGCCGCCCGGTCGCTGACGAGCAGCCCGACCTCTCCACCGGACACCGTGGTCCCGGTCAGGTGCGGCCGAGCGGCCTGCTGCGCGACGACGGCGTACTGACCGACCTCGTCGATGCGGCAGTCCTCCAGGCGCGGGGCGCTGGCGCCCACGGCCAGGAGCGCCGCCTCCGCGACCCCGGTGAACGTGCAGTCCCGGAACACCGGGGCGCTCGACCCGGCCGTCATGATCGCGCACTTGGCGACGCCGTTCACGCGCACGCGGGTGTACTCGCCCGCGCCGGCCTCGTGGACGACACCCGCCCCGCCGGAATTGCCGATCGCGCCGCCACGCATCTCCACGGTGCCACCGCGTACGTGGATCGCGGCCGCCGCCGTGGCGTCGACGGTGCACGCCTCCAGGCGGACCCGGCCGGCCGCCACCTGGAGCAGCGGCATCCGCTCGTCGCCGCCACGGATGGCGATGTCCTGGATTAGGATCTCGCCCCCGGCGGCCAGGATGACCCCGCCCGGGGGCACCTCGATGGTGACGGTGCCCGGTCCGTCCTCGGCGACCAGGACGACGTTCCGGCGGAACAGCGGCGCCTCGCGGTACACGCCGGGGCGTACCGCGACGGTGTCGCCGGGCGCCGCCGACTCCAGGGCCCGGGAGATGTCGGTGAGGCATCCGGTGTCCCTGGCCGACACCGACAGCACGCTGGTGGTCACGGGTTCGCTCCTTGCTGACTGTCGCCGCCGGGGGTGTTGCCGCCGGGAATGGTGCCGGCGTGGGGCGGGCCGCCGGGGCCGGACCGGAGGAGGCCGGGGACCGTCTCCTCGTACATCACGCGCCGCCCGGCCCGGGTTCGATGGCGAACGGGCGGTCGCCGGCCGCGAAGCCGAGCGGCCACGGCAGCGGCGCGGGCGCCGCGCGCTGCGGCTGGGCGGCGAGCGCGTCGCGCAGCTTGCCGGCCACCCGCTCGTCGAGCCCGACGTCGCGGTGCCCGGAGACGACCTCCCGCAGCAGTACGTACGGCGAGCCGTCCGGCCCCTCGTCGACGCCGAGCACCGCGAAGCGGGAACCGGCGGCGAACATGGCCCGCCCGGCCCGTACGCCCGCCCCGTCCGCGATACCCAGTTGGTCCAGCCGCCGCGCGGTGGCCGACCAGATCGCGTACCGGCCCGCGTCGCCCTCGGTGCCGCCGTGGCACGACACCGTGGTGAACGCCGGCTCCACCAGCAGTTCCCCGGGGCGGTACCGGGTGACGTCCAAGCCGGCGGGTGGCGCGGCGAAGACGGGTCCCCCGACGGCCGGCAACTGCTCCAGCCCGGCGCAGGCACACCGGGCCAGCAACTGGACGTCCTCGTCGGGCGTACCTCCACCGCGCAGCGCGCCGTTGACCCGCTCGCCCACCCCGTCGAGCAGAGCCAGCACCGTGACCAGCCCGGCCATCACGTCGTGCGCGCCGACCGCGCTGCGCAGCCCCGGATGCAGCGACAGCGCCCGGGCCACCGTCCGGGAGTGGGCCTGGAACTTCCAGCCCAGCACGGTACGCAGCCGCTCCCGGTCCGCCTCGTCGGTGCGGGCCCGTACCCCGAACCACGCCGCCCCCCGGTTGGCGGGTGACGCCGGCGGACCGACGGCCGCGCCGTGCGCCGGGGCATCGGCGGCCTCCTGGCCGGTTGTCCGGGTTTGCGTGGTGTCCGGGCCGACCGCGGGCGCCTCCGTGCTGGCCGGGGCGGTCACCGGAGCGTCCGTGGTGTCCGGCGTAACCGCAGCCGGGGCGGACGTGGTCGGGGTGGCGGCATCCGGGTCCGCGATCAGCGGCCGGCGGGTGTCCAGCTCCAGCCGGGGCACGTCGAATTCGGGCAACACCAGGCGCTGGACGCCGAGGTCGGGCCGGGGCAGCTCGATCACCGGAAGCGCCAGGCTCTGCACCTCGAACACCGCCGGCGAGGGCAGATCGGTCCCGGATTCCGGTGCCGCAGCGGGTGACGGGGCGTCCGCCGGGTCGACCGGCGACGGGGCGGTCCCTGGACCGGTGGTCGCGGGCGACGGCACCGGGGACGGCGGCTGCTGGTCGCGGCCGGGCACCCGGCCGGTCGGGGCGGGGCGGACGCGTACCGGCCCCAGCGGAGGCAGGACGTGACCTGCCGGCTCTGGTTCGTCCCCGCCGCCCGGGCGCCAGCACCAGAACAGCCCGTTCGTGGAGGCGCGCCCGAAGGTGAAGCGGATGCCGGCGTCCGAGGCGTAGACCGGGGCCCCCAGGCCGACCGCGAGCTGGTGCAGCACCGGCCCGGTCCCGTCGACCGACGCGGGCCGCCGGGTGACCAGCAGCACCGGCCGACCCCGCCAGCGGGGGCAGTGCCAGATCGTCTGGGCCAGGTCGGCGGCGGCCACCGGCCGGCCGTCCAGCCGGAAACCGGACCGGCCGGCCTCGACCGCGAGCGCGAACCAACCCGCCGGGCCAGGGGTGACCGATCCCGGTGCCTCCCACGGCCCCGGATCGAGCACCGGCACCCGCGCACCGGCGTCCGGCAGGATGCGCGCGACGGCGGCGCCCACCGCCTGCGACGCCTGTCGCAGGTACCGCGCCACGTGCTTTCCGACCGGTACGCCCTGGGCCGGCTGCGACACCTTCCAGGACGACGGCAGGGGTCCCCGGTGCCGCAGGGCCAGCATTTCGGTCACGGCGACACCGGCCGGAGCGCACCGGCGTCCGGCCTCGCCTCGGGCGCCGCGTCGGGCAGCTCCAGGTGGGCCGGTGTCACGCCGTCGGGCGACAGGATGTCGGACGAGGGAGCGTCGGCCGGTGCTAGCGGGTCGTCGTCGGCACCGGGTGCCTGCCAGACGACCGCCTCGGCGTCGGGACGGCACAGGTGCACCAGGGCACGGTGCACGGAGATCTCGTCCAGCGGCTCGGCGGGCTCGCCCCCGGCCAGGTGCGTGACCAACTGCGGATCCGGCGCTAGGCCGTAGTTCTCCAGGTAGTAACCGACCGCCTCGCTCCACAGCCAGGTCCCGTCGGTGCGCAGGTGCATCGGTACCACGTCGCCCCGGTCCGGGTCCAGGATGTCGGGCATCGCGGCGCTGCTCCACGCGATGACCACCCCGGCGCGCAGCGCGGCGAGCAGTTCGTCGCGTTCCGTGCCGTCGGAGACCACCGGCCGGTTGGTGGCGAACCACGGGCCGCGTACCGGATCGACGCCGTCGAAGAGCCGGGCGGTGGTCACCGGCGCGGCCAGCCGCGCCGCCCACAGCAGGGCACCGCAGGAGCGAGCGAGGGTCTGGTAGTACGGCGCGCCCAGCCCGGCCCAGCAGACCTCGACCTGGGCCTCGTCGTCCCCGGCCTCGACCATGACCTGTCGTAGCTGGGCGCTGGCGGCGGGAAGGGAGTCCATGGCGCCGTCGACGCTGACCACGACCACCCGTACCGGGTCCTGCCAGGGCCGGGCGGTGGACGGCATCCGCCACGCCCGCCACACCGCGCGTACCGTCGGGATCGCCGACGCCGCGGCCAGCAACGCCCGGTCGATCGGGTCGAGGAGGTCGACCGGGTCGGCGGTGCGGTCCTGCGGGAGCACCATCGAGGCCAGCTCTTCCTGCGTGGTCGGCAGGTCGGACAGGAACTGCCACGGTGCCGGCGGGCGTTCCCCGCGCAGTTCCTCCAGCGCCAGACCGAGGTCGAGGTCGCCGCCGCTGAGCACCAGTTCCTCGCGCAGCGCCGCGATCTCGTCGGCGTCCAGTTGCAGCGGCTGGGAGACCGCCTCGAAGGCGACCGCCTGTACGACGTCCAGCCGCCGGCCGGCGGCCAGCGCGTCCCGCGCGTCGGTCAGCACCCGGTCCGGCAGCGAGCCGGCCAACCGGAGCAGCAACGCGTGCATCGACTCGTCACGTTCGTCGTCCCGTGTCACCTCCGGTGCCACGTCCAAGTCCGTGTCCACGCGTCCTCCTTCGCCGTGTCCGGGGTTCATCTGTGGCACGCCCGGCGCGCCAGCAGGGTTCACGCCTGCCCCGGCCCGGATTCGCCTACTTGTGCCGCCACCACGACTCGGTGCTGGTCCGGTCGTCCTTGCGAAACTCCGTGCTGACCTGGCGGCCGTGCACGATCATTCCCGCGTACCAGGTGCGGGCCACGTAGTTGAACGGACCCATGTCGAGGGGGCCGGCCTCCCGGGCGTTGGTGACGCAGAACTCGAACAGGTCCCGGCAGAACTCCAGCACCGTCTCCCGCCGGCCACCGGTGAGCCCGGCGTTGAGCAGGTGGGCACCCCGGTTGTCGGACAGGAACTGCAACAGCTTGGCGCTGCCGCCGTGCTGGTACACCATCCACGGGATGCACAGCGGCGCCGGCTCGTCGCCCACGTACAGCCGGTCCTCCATCTCCGGGAACGGATCGCGCAGCATCTCCACGTCGGTGCCGTCGACGCACCACACCTGGTCGATCTCGGGGTGCTCACGCAGGTACCGCCAGCAGCACAGCCAGCGGTGGAAGTACGGCGAGCCGCCCTCCCCGCCCGGCGTCACCCGCACGTGCGTGACCAGGTCGGTGTCCGGCTCGTCGTCGAAGCAGTCGTGCAGCACCACCAACCGCTGCCCGTGCCGCTCGACGGAGCGGCGCAACTCGGCCAGGTCGGCGTAGTTCGGGGTCCAGGTGACGCCGCGCTGCGGGTCGGGCTGCGCGGTGAGGTACGTGGTCAGCACCACGTTCCGCGTCGCCGCCGCACCGACCGGGACGGTACGGAACTCGCGGTACTCGGTCGAGGTGTAGCTGGCCTCCGACCGGGTCTTGAGATTGCGCACCAGGGTGAAGCGCTCGATGTCGGACACGCTGGAGCCGACCCTGGTGCGTTCGTCGCAACTGAAGATGAGGTCTCCGCTGCCGACCACGTCGGCGAACCGGAACGAGGTCAGGCCGGCGTTGTAGATCCGGTTGGAGAGGTCCAGGTGCTCGTACCCCCACCGGCCGTACCGGGTGTCGTACCCGCCCACCCGGTCCAGCACCCGCCGGTCGAAGTAGAGCATGCAGCCACGCGGATGGGTGTACGCCCGCAGCTCCGCGTCCCGGTAGATCTCCACCGCGTCGGTCAGCCGGCCAAGTGGGGTGTCGGTGAACATGTACATCAGATGCGGCTCGGGACTCTCGATGTACGGCCGCTCCCAGCCGTCCACGAGCGGCCAGCAGTCGTCGTCGAACAGGAACAGGTGGGTGCAGCCCCGCTCGACCAGTAGTTCCAGGCACTTGTTCTTGGCCCGGGCGATACCGACGTTGGTGTCGAAACGGAACGTCGCCTCCTCCACCGGCTCGTCGCTGGCGTCGTCGACCACGACGATCGCGGCGCCGCTCGGCGCGTACTTGCGGATCGCCTCCAAAGCGGTACGGAGCACCGCGCCCCGGTTGTGCGTCGTGACCCCGATGCCCACCGTCGGGAAGTCCGTCTCCATGCCCACCTCTTCGGTCGGGGCGCCACGGCGCCGTCGCTCGGGCCGCCGCCGCCAGGCCGTGGTACCGGTCGTCGGGGCGGTGCCGGACGACCACGCGCCGCCTGCCCGTACCGTCGCCGGGTGCGAGGGCGTCCACGTGGGTCACGGCATCAGGGCACCGTCGGGTTCACCGGTCGACCCGCGAGCCACCGCCCGGCGCGGCGTGGGCCGCAGGTCCCGCGCGGGGCGTAGGGACAGCCCTCTCCAACTCGCGGGCTCGCCCCCGCAGGAGCAGGGGTCGCACCATGTCGAGCGACCGGCCTGCGGCGGCACTGTCATTCGCATGGGCGAACGGGCACAGAGCAAGCGACACGGCAGCGCGCTGGAGAGCGACTCCCGCCTACGTGAACTGATGGACACCCACCAGCAGCCACTGTTGAGGTACGCGCAGCGGCTGACCGACGGCGACACCGGGCGTGCCGAGGACGTGGTGCAGGAGGCGTTCCTGCGGGCGTGGCGGCACCTGGACCAGCTCACCGCCGACCGTGGGTCGGTGCTGGGCTGGCTACGCCGGGTGGTGCACAACCTGGTGATGGACGGGTACCGCATGAAGAAGGCCCGGCCGACCGAGGTGGACATCGAGAACGCCGCCGAGGTGGCCACGGCGGACCCGATGGCCGACGTGGTGGACTCTTTGCTGGTCGAGCAGGTGCTGCGTGGGCTGTGGCCGGAGCACCGGGCCGCACTGGTGGAGACGTACCTGAACGGCCGGACCGCGGCCGAGATCAGCGCGACGCTCGGAGTGCCGGTCGGCACGGTCAAGAGCCGGTTGCACTATGCGCTGCGGGCGGCTCGCAAGGCGACGGCGGGCCACCTGCTCTGCGTCGCGTGAGCCCTTGGACGCGACCGTGGCGCAAGGCCGTCGCGGTCCCCGAGCCGGGCCGGCCGGCCCGACCGGCGCCGCCTAGAGTAAGGGCATGCGCCGCTCGACGCAGCAAACCGACGGGCCGTTCCCGGTGCCGGGCCCGCCGGACGACGTGGCCCGGGTGGTCGACGCGGTGCACGGCCTGCCGGGTCGGCCACTGCCGGGAGTGCAGGCCGCAGCCCTGGCCCGGGCGTTGGGCGGGTGCCTGGAGGCCACCACGGTCACCATTGCGCTGTGGCTGCCCCCGGCGGCGGGCCACGACGCCGACGGGGCAGCCGAACACACCGTCGAGGAATACCGCTGGCCCGCCTCCGATGCCGGCGCGGCGGCACCCGTGACCGGGGCGACGCCGGTGCGGCTGTGCGACGGCGAGCAGGTCCTGGCCGACCTCGTGATCGAGCCGCCGGCGGCGGCCGAGCGGCTGCGCCGGTGGCCCGAGCTGCACGCGGTGACCCGCCTGCTGGTCAGCGACATCCAGGCCCAGCTGATCACCGACAGCGCCGAGCGGCTGATCGGACAGAGCACCCTGCTGTTGGCCGACGCCCGGCTGCGAGCCGCGGGCGAGATGGAGCACCAGCGGTACCAACTGGAGCGCGACCTGCACGACGGCGCCCAGCACCACATGGTCGCGTTGCAGATGTCGCTGGCCATGGTGGAGCACCAACTGGACGCCGGCGACGCCGCCGAGGCGGGCCGACACCTCGACCGGCTGCGGGAGCTGCTGGCCAGCACCGAGGAGGTGCTGCACACCACCGCCACCGGGCTGCTGGCGCCGTTGGCCGACCACGGTCTGGTGACCGCGTTGTCGGCCCGGCTGGACACGCTCGACACGGTCACCCTGGACATCGACCCGGAACTGACCGGTCACCGGTACCGGCCCGAGGTGGAGGCCGCCGTCTACCTGGCCTGCCTGGAGGCGGTCAGCAACGCGCACAAGCACGCCCCGGGCGCCGCGGTCACGCTGACGCTACGTACCACCTCCCGGGGCCTGAGCTTCGAGGTGGCCGACACCGGGCCGGGCTTCGACACCGAGGGGCGGATGCCGTTGCGCCAACTCGCCGCCCGTCTGGCCTCGGTCGACGGCACGCTGACGGTACGGTCGAGCCCGACCAGCGGTACCTGGGTCAGCGGGTTCGTGGCGCTCTGAGTCGTCACCGGTACCAGCCGGACCACCCGCCCGTGCGTGGCGGTCCGACGGGCGGCGGTGTGCTGCTCCTTCTCGGCCCGCCGGTCACTCGGCGCTGTCGGTGAGCAGCCGCTCGCACGTCCGTACCAGCAGCGCGCACGCACTGCGTCCGGCCGGCCCCGAGTCCGGGGCCAGGGCCTGGGTCCGCCAGAACACCAGCGCCCGGCTCGCGGCCTCGGTCACCTCCCCCGAACCGGCGTCACCGGCCAGGCCGAGCCGGGAGCGCCGGTCCGGACCGTGTGCGCCGAGCAGGCGCAGCGCCTCCTCGTGCCCGCGCGGCAGCCGGATCCGCCGGCCCTGCAACGCCTCCAACAGGTCCAGCTCGGGTACCTCGTGCGCGCCCGCGACGGTCGCCTCGACCGCCCGGGCGAACTGGTCGTCCAGCTGCCCGGCCGTCAGGCAGGCCACCAGTGCGCGCAGCGCCCACCGGGCGGCCAGCAACCCCGCCCGAGCGCGTACCCGGGTGCGCAGCGCCGCCTCGATCGCGGTACCGCCGTCCGGGGCCGTGTGCCAGCCCACGATCGCGTCGCACATCGACTCCAGCGGCTGCGGTGATTCGGCCGTCGCGGCGGTTCCGTCGGCCAGCGCGCAGATCGTCACCGGAGGGAACCCCTCCCCGTACGGCGAGCGCAGGGCGGCCAGGAACTCCGACTCCGCCGTGCTGGCCGGCCCGGACAGCGCCAGCACGACCGCGTCGGGGGGTCCGTCGGCAGTACCCGACCAGTGGCGCAGCCGGGCCGCGAGGTCGGCGTCGACGTGGTCGCGGTGGTGCAGCAGCCGCAGCCCGCGCAACGCGTCCACGGGTCCCTCGACCAGGATCCGGTCCACCCCCGTCGCGGCGTCCGGCCAGGCGGCGCCGGACCAGTCGGGCAGCCGGACCGGCCGCCAGGGTGCCACCCCGCGAGCCGGGTCCAGCGTGATCCGCGGGTACGGGTGGTACTGGTAACCGGTCGGCGGGACCATCCCGACCGGCGGCTCCCATCGGGCGGCACCGGCCGGTTCGGACAGCACCGATACCAGCTCGGGTGCCGAGGCCCCGACCACCACCACCCGGGCCTGACCGTCCTGCCGGTCGACCGCGACCCGTAACGGCGGGCTGTCCGCAGGCGCCCCCCGACTGGTCACGAGCAGGGCCAGAAGACGACGCGCGGAGACACCGGCCAACAGCTCGGGTACGGCGTCGGCCTCGCCCGGGTGCGGTCCGGCCGGCTCCGGCTCGGCGGCACGGGCAGGCCAGTCGCCGCCGAGCCGTTCCGGCAGCAGGATGTCCACCACGGTCGGCGTGTCCTGACCGGTCCGCCCCACCCGCAGCCGGCCGCCCAGCGCGGCCAGCCGCCGGGAGTCGTCCCGCAGCGCCGCGGCGACCTCCGCCGGCTCGGTGCCGGCCCGCTGTGCGCGGATCGTCAGCACGCCGTTCGACCGGCCCAGTTCCAGGCGCACCGGCTGCTCGCCGCCGCTGGCGCTCAGCGCTGCCGCCGCGGACGCGCCGGCCTGGTACAGCCCGGACTCGATCTCCCAGCCCTGGCGCCGGCCCAGCTCGCCGCCGAGGACCACCGGCACCGGCAACGTCGCGGTGACCTCCTCCAGCGCCGCGCGCACGCCGGTGCTGCGCAGCACCTGTGGGTACACCCCGCGAACAACGGACCGGAACTGCTCGATCATCTCGCCCAGCCCAGCCCGGATGTCGCTGGCGATCTCCGTGGCCTGCGGTGAGTCGGCGCGCAGTGCCCGTTTCAGGTCCGCAGTGCGGTCCAGGATCGCTTGCAACTGCCGGCCGGGCGTCGCGGTGACCACGGTGGCGAGCCGGTCGCGCTCCACCGCCTGCACCGTGAGCAGCTCCAACTGGGTCGCGCTGACCTGCTGTTCCGCCCGGTCGACCTGCGTCCGCGCGGTGGCGCACGCCGCGCGGTGGCGGGCCTGGCGCAGCAGCAGGCCGACACAGACCGCTGTCTCGCCCAGCGGCGCCGCCACGGCCAGCGGATACCGGGGATTCTCCGGGTGGGCCAGCACCAGCGCTCCGCATCGGGCCCCGCCGTCGGTCACATCCGCGGTCGCGACCACACCGGCCGTGCCCAGCAGCAGGTCCGGATCGGCTGTCGGGATCGGCAGCGCGCTCTGTGACCAGCGCCGGGACCGCCAGGTGACCTCGGGTCTCCACTGTGGTGTGCGGGTGTCGTCTGCCGGCTCCGTCGGCAACCACAGGGCGGCGTAGCGCACCGCGTGGGCCCGGGCGAGTTCGCGCAGCAGCGCACGCAGGATCGGTCGGTATTCACCCAACGGGTCCTGCGGTCCGGCCGGCGCGGGCAACGCACCCGAGGACGCCAGCCGGGCCAGAAGGGTGAACGGCCCGGCTGGGCGAGGTGGATGCGAGGTACGGCCGCCGGCGGTCCGGGGCACGGCCCTAGTCCGCCAACTCGTTCGAGCGCAGGTACGCGAGCACCGCCAGGACCCGCCGGTGGTGCGCTGCCGACTCAGCCGGCAGGTTCAGCTTGGTGAAGATGCTCGCGATCCGCTTCTCGACCGTCTTGACCGACAGGAACAACTCCGTCGCGATCCCGGTGTTCGACCGTCCTTCCGCCATGAGGCGCAGCACGGCGCGTTCCTGCTCGGTGAGATCGGCCAGCAGGCTACGTACCGGGGGACTCGGCCGGTCCACCAGGTTGGCGGCCAGCACCGGCTCGATCACGATCTCACCGGCGGCGATGCGTACCAGCGTGTCGGCGAGCACGGCCACCCCGGCCACCCGGTCCTTGAGCCGGTACCCGATCCGCTCGGTGCCGATCTCCAGCAGCCGGAACAGGTAGTGCGCCTCGGCGTGCTGGGACAGCAACAGCAGCCCGACGTCGGGGTAGTTCGCCCGGACGCGCTGGGCAGTCTCCAGTCCGCCGTCCGCGCCCGGCGGCATCCGGATGTCCATGATGGCCACGTCGACCGGGGTACGGGCCAGCAACTCCAGCAGCCGGTCGCCGTCCTCCACGCAACCGACCACCTCGTGCCCGGCAGCGGACAGCAGCAGTTGCAGCCCCTCCCGGAACAATGCGCCGTCGTCAGCCACCGCAACGTGCATGGCTGGCCTCCCGACCTCAACGCCGACGATCTTGTGATGCCCGAGAACGACAGCGTATCGTCATGATTGCTGTTTCAACTATGACCTTCATGCATCGTAGCGGCGGCGCTCGGCGAGGGGATTCTCAACATGTACGGGGTGGGTATCGACCTGGGTACCAGCTTCGCCGCCGCAGCCACCGCCGCTGCCGGCACCCTGAACATGGTGCCGCTGGCCGGGCAGGCGATCGTGACCCCGTCGGTGGCCTACCTGGACGAGAATGGCGCGCTGCTGACCGGCGAGGCGGCCGATCGTCTCGGTCTGCGGGACCCCGGCCGGGCGGCCCGCGAGTTCAAGCGCCGCCTCGGTGATCCCACTCCGGTGATCCTGGACGGGGTGCCGCACTCCCCCACCGCCCTGATGGCCGCCCTGCTCCGTTCCGTGGTGGACACCGTCAGCCAGGCCCAGGGCGGTCCGCCCGACCGGATCGTGCTGACCCACCCGGCGGTGTGGGGCCCGTACCGGCGCGAGCAGTTCGCCGCCATCCCGCACCTGGCCGGCCTGCCCCACCCGCAGACGGAGTCCGAGTCGGACGGCCCGACCGTCATCACCACCACGGAGCCGGTGGCCGCGGCCACGTACTACTGCTCCACCCAGCCACTGCCCCCGGACGGCCTGCTGGCGGTCTACGACCTGGGCGGAGGCACATTCGACAGCGCGGTGGTACGCAACGGCCGGGACGGGCTGGAGATCGTCGGCACCCCCGAGGGCATCGAATGGCTCGGCGGCGCCGACTTCGACCAGGCGATCCTGGACCACGTCGACCGCCAGCTGGGCGGTGCGATCACCGCGCTGGACCCGACCGATCCCGGTACCACCTCGATCCTGGCCAACCTACAGCGCGACTGCATGCTCGCGAAGGAGGCGCTGTCCACCCACGAGAAGGCGGACATCACGGTGCCGCTGCCCGGCTCGGTCCGGCACGTGACCGTGACTCGGGAAGCGTTCGAGCAGATGATCACGCCGCCGGTGGAAACCACCATCGAGACGTTCCGGCGGACCCTGACCGCCGCCGGCGTCACCCTGCAGGACCTCACCGCCGTGCTTCTGGTCGGCGGCTCGTCCCAGATTCCCCTGGTCACCCAGATGCTGCGGGACACCCTGCGGCGACCGATCATGATCAACACCCATCCGAAGCACGCGGTCGCGCTGGGCGCCGCGATGCTCAGCACCGGCCCCCGCACGACGCGCGGCATTCCGGCGTCCCGATGGCCCGCACCCGGCGCCCCGGCCACCACGGCAACCCGGACGGACGCTCCACCCACGGCCGCCGGGGATGACAGCGACGCGTCCGCGTCCGTGGACACGCCGGCGCCCACGGCGGAGCGCAGCGCGAAGCACCGGGCGCAGCCCCCGGCCGAGCCGGTACGCCCGGTCAGCGGCCCCGCCGGGCACACTGCCCCGGCGGCCGAGCCACCCTCGGCTCGGCGGCGGTGGTCACGACTCGCGATCACGCGTGTCGCCGTCGCGCTGGTCGCGGTCTTCAGCCTGGTGGGCGCGGTGATCGTGTTCGGGACCGACACCCCGAGCGACCCGCCACGATCACCCAGCGCGACGTCCAGGACCACCGCCCCGAACAGCTCGCCGCAGGCACCGAGCCCGACCCCGAGGATCACCGCCCCGAGCAGCCCAGCACAGCCGTCCAGCCCGCCCGCCAGGACCACCACCACCCCGAGCAAGCGGCCCGACCAGACGGCGCTCACACTCACCGACGTCCAGGTGAGCAAACCGTCGAAGTTGTCCAAGGTTCGCCCGGCGAAACTGGGTGCCAAGCACTTCGTCGACCGGGGATTCACCATCTCCAGCCTTCCCGACCCGCTCACCGGAGGAGTGCTGATCCCCGGTGCCAGCAACGACAAGCAACTGACCTCCCCGGCCGACTACCTGGTCTTCGATGTCGCGCGCGCCGCCACCGTGTACGTCGCCATCGACGCACGCGGAGCACCGGAAATGGACAACTGGTGGCCGGCGTGGCTGAACCAGCAGGGCTTCAAACGCACTGCCATGACCATCAGGAGCACCGACCGGGACCAGCCCGGCCTCGTCGTGTTCGCCAAGGACGTGCCGGCCGGGCGCGTGACGCTCGGACCGAACGCAGCGAAGAGCAGTCTTTCCACCAGCTACGTCACGCTGGTGACCGCCCGTGGGTGATGCTTCCTAGTCGGGCGCTTCGTCCGTCACCGCAGCCTTCTCCGGGTCTGCCCGGCGGCTGACACACAGGCGCCGGGCAGACCTAACTCACCTCCGGGGTAGTCCGAGGACCATCACACCTCGCCGTCCCCGTCTCCTTCAGCGGCCAGCACCTCCGCGAAGAACCGCAACCGGATCTCGTCCTGCACCGACTCGCCGCCCTCATGTCCGTTGAACGGATACACCTCCATCCGGCGCGGGCCGGCATAGAGGTGGTAGGCGCCGAACACCGTCGACGCCGGGCAACTGGCGTCCATCAACGCCACGCTGAACAGTGCCGGGCAGCGCCCCCGAGTGGCGAAGTTGACCCCGTCGACATAGCTCAACGTGTCGAAAACCCGCTCCACGTGGCCCCGGTGGACCTTCAGGTAGTTGACGATCTCCCGGTAGGGGCCGGCGGTGGCCAGTTCGGCACCGCGCCGGAAGTCACAGAGGAACGGCACGTCGGGCGCGACCGCGCGCAGCCGGGGGTCGAGAGCCGCGACCGCCAGCGACAGCCCGCCACCCTGGCTGATCCCGGTGGCCACCACCTGGTCCGGGTCGACCAGCGGATGCGCCCGGGCCGCCTGCACGGCGCGCACCGCGTCGGTGACCAACCGCCGGTAGTACAGGGTCCGGGGGTCGAGCACGCCCCGGGTGACGAAGCCGGGATGCTGCGGGTTGCCGCCGGCCGGCTCGTGGTCGGGGGTGGCTCCGGCGCTCCACCCGCTGCCCTGGCCGCGTACGTCCATGAACAGGTGGGCATAGCCCGAGGCGGCGTAGAGCAGGTTCTCATGCGGCAGGCCCCGGCCGCCGCCGTAACCGGGAAACTCCACCACGCACGGCAGCGGTTCCGCCGCACCGGCCGGGACGGCGAGCCACGCCTTGACCCGGTCGCCGCCGAAGCCACTGAACGTCACATCGTGGACAGTGATCACCCGCAACGCCGAGTCGACCGGCTCGAAGGTGGCGTCCAGCTCGTGCCCGGCCGCCTCGGCCAGGGTGTCGGTCCAGAACTCGTCGAAGTCGGCGGGCTCGCGGCGCACCGGCCGGTATGCGGCGAGTTCGGTCAACGGCAGGTCGGTCAGCGGCATCGCGTACCCCATCTCATCTGTCACGTCGGCCGACCCGAACCAGCCATAGTCACGCTGAGTATCGACTGATGTCCCGGATGGGACAGACGAGTTACGGCCGGATGTCATCCTTGGCTGCGACGAGCAGCCGGGTCAAGGGCCCGAGCGCCTGACCCGGAGACCGAGAAGTACGCCGATAATCCGTATTAGCTTCTTGACTCGACCGATCACCCGGGACCAAACTCAGCACTCGGATCGACCAGTCACCTGCCACACCCTCCGTCACTGATGATCTCGGGTGGCCGCGCCCCGACGCCGCCTCGCCGCGACCGCCGGTCGGTCCCCCGTGCCTCGTCCGAGTCGCCGATTCCGCTCCGCCCCGCCTGCCCGTTCCGACAGGAGGACCATCATGGCCAACGACCCGACCCCGACCGTGTTCAGACGCCGAGCGTTGCTGGCCGCCGCAGCGGGCGGAGCGGCGCTGCTCGCCGTGCCGTTCCGGGCGGTCGCCGGCACGCCGGAGACCACCGGGATGTCGGCGACCACCGCGTCGGGCCTGCCGCTGCTGGCTCCACTGCCGCCCGGCGCACCGGACCGGACCCTGTTCGCCCCGCTGGAACAGCGGTTCGCCGGCTACCTGGCGATCCTTCCGGCGATGACCAACGACATCGACGACGCGGCCAACCGCGGGTTCATGGGCGGCGGTTGGTGGCGCTCCCCGAACGCGCCGTACAACGCCCGGGTGCAGGAGCACGTCTACACGTTGAGCTGGTTCCACGCCAACCAGCGGCCGTGGAATCCGTACGCCGGGGACGCCGCACTGGCCGGGCGGCTCGACGCGGCGCTCGGGCACTACCTCGGACTCCAGCACGACGACGGGTCCTGGCCGGAGTACAACCGCGACGAGCATGCGCTGGCGGCCACCGGCTTCGGTCTCGGTTACCTCGCCAAGACCCTGGCCAACCTGCGGCAGTCGGCCGCGCTGCCACAGCGGCGCGCGGAAATCGAACGGGCCCTGCACGCCGGGATCGGCTGGCTGCTCGATCCGGCCAACAACATCTGGCGTACCCCGGTCCAGTGGACCAACCAGGTCGCCGGCGGCCTGGCTGGCGCAGCCCTGGCACTGCGGATCCACCCGGATGCCGCGCTGTCCACCCGGCTCACCGAGCGGATCGGCTTCCTGGCCGAGCACGGGCAGAGCCCGGCCGGCTTCTTCTACGACCCGACCGGCATGGACATCAACTACAACTTCGAGGTGATGCTGCCGGAGCTGGCGGAGATCTACCTGCTCACCGGCAACCGGGACGTGCTGGGAATGGCCCGCCGGTTCACCGAGTGGTTCGGCTACAACCTGCTCCGCGAGCCGGACGGCTCGGGCTGGCTCACCTACTACGCCATGTCCGCCCGGACCAGCGTCGCCTACTACGACAACGTGATCCCCGACCCGGACCGCACGAACCTCGGCTCGGTCTTCGTTCCCGACCTGCCCGAACTCGGCGCGTTCTTCACTTCCAGAGAGGACCGGGCCGCTGCCCGCGCCAGCTGGGCCGCCGAGCCGGGTCCCGCCACTGGACTGGCCAAGCAGGACACCTCGCCCCGGATCATCGCGCACGCGCCGTACGGGGAGATGCTGCCGAGCGACGCCGAGAAGAAGCGGGCCATCGCGGCGCTGCCCTACCTGCGGCGGCCGGAGTTCGCCGAGGTCCGCCGGGACACCGCGTTCAACCAGGACTACCTCTACGTCAAGCGGCCGGGGCTCTATTTCGGAGCGTTCTTCGGCACCCGGCCGACCAGCACGGTCCGCGGCGGACCGGGTTTCCTCTGGCACCCGGCGGCCGGCACCATCGTGCACGCCCAGCAGAGCGACACCGGCTGCTGGTCGACGCTGCTGCCCAACGGCAACCCGGACGGCCGGAGCAACCTGGTCGCCGAATACCAGATCGGTGACCGGGAGTGGAACGGGAAGTTCCTCTCCCCCGGCGACGCGCCCGTACGGGTGCGCTACCGTCTGCCGGACTCGCGGATCACCACCGAGCTGACCGTCACCCGGGACAGCGTGATCCGCTCGGTACAGGTCACCTCGACGGGGACCGAACAGATCCCGCTGGTGCTGCAACCGGAGGACGTCGTGACGTTCGCCGACGGCACTCCGGTCGCCTACGGCGCCAACGCGGCGGCCAGCACCAACGGCCTGACCATCCGTCGCGGCGGCACCGTCATCAGGATCAGCTGGGACAGCGTACGGCCGGCCACCGTGACCGGCACGTCCCGGACCTATCTGCGCGACGCCCGGCGACGGGTGCACACGCTGCGGGTGCCCCATGACGGCCGGATCGAGGTACGCATCGCCCTGTCCTGACCGTGCGGTCTGTGTCGACCAGACGGACCGGTTGTCGACCGGTCCGTCTGGTCAACCCGGGGCAGACCAAATCCTCCGAAAAACCGGGGGAACCTCACGCCCGCGTCCTGTCACCAGCCTGTCGAGCGGGTGGCCACTCTTTTCACGAGATAGCCGCGGCACCGGCACCGGACGCGACCTGCAGCTGACCTTCCTTGACGACATATAGATATATAGCTAAGTTTCAGCCATCCGGACTGAAAGGCCGTCGTCTATATGAAGGCTCGACTCGTCACCGCGACCGTCCTGATGGCCACGCTGGCGATCACCGTCACGCCGCTCCCCGTCCAGGCCTCCGCCGCGCCGGTGTACCCGCCCGCCGCCGAGCACGGCTGGGTCACCTCGACGTTGCGGCATATGAGCCTGGAGCAGAAGGTCGGCCAACTTTTCTCCACCTACGTCTACGGCGGTGACGCCGCCGAACCCACGGCCGCCGACCGCGCCGCCAACCGGGCCGCGTTCGGCGTCGAAACGCCGGCCGAGGTCATCGATCGGTTCCACCTCGGCGGCGTCATCTACTTCTCCTGGTCTCACAACCTGGACAGCCCCCGCCAGATCGCAACGCTCTCCAACGGGCTCCAGCGGGCCGCCCTCGGCGACGGCGCCAAGGGCCGCGTGCCGCTGCTCATCTCCACCGACCAGGAACAGGGCGTGGTGCTGCGGATGCCGGCCCCCGCGGCGCAGTTCCCCGGGGCGATGGCACTCGGCGCTGGGCGGTCGCCTCAAGCGGCGTACACGGCGGCGGAGATCACCGGGCGGGAGCTACGGGCAGTCGGCATCCACCAGCCGTACGCACCGATTGCCGATGTCAACATCAACCCGGACAACCCGGTGATCGGTGTACGGTCCTTCGGCGCCGACCCTGCCCTGGTGGCTGAGCTGACCGCCGCGCAGGTCGCCGGGTTCGAGGACGGCGCCGGCGTGACATCGGTGGCAAAGCACTTCCCCGGCCACGGCGACACGGCGGACGACAGCCACACCGGCCTGCCGGTGATCGACCACAGCCGGGCGGAGTGGGAGCGGATCGATGCGCCTCCGTTCCGGAGGGCGGTCGCCGCGGGCGTTGATTCGATCATGACCGCCCACATCGTGGTGCCCGCGCTCGATCCGTCCGGTGCCCCCGCGACGTTGTCGCCGGCGATTCTCACCGGTGTGCTGCGCGGTGAACTCGGTTTCCGGGGAGTCATCGTCACCGACGCGCTGAACATGGCCGCCGTGCGACAGAAGTACGGCGATGACCGGGTGCCGGTGTTGGCGCTCAAGGCCGGTGCCGACCAGCTCCTGATGCCGCCGGACCTCCGGCTGGCGCGGGACGCGGTGCTACGGGCAGTCGCCACCGGCGAGCTCACCGAGCAGCGCATCGACGAGTCGGCCCGGCGTATCCTCGCCATGAAGTACCGGCAAGGGCTGGCCGGGTCGCCAATGGCCGACGTCGACGAGGCGGTACGGACGGTCGGGGCGCCCCCGCACATCGCCACCGTCGCCCAGGTGACCGACCCGACCCTCACCGCGGTCCGCAACGACGCCGGGCTGCTGCCGCTGACCCACGCGAACCGGTCGGTGCTGGTCACTGGTTGGAACAGTGCCGCCTTTGCGCCGATCGCGGCGGTCGCCGGCGGGTTCACCGCCCGCGGCGCCCGAGCCACTGCCCAGCCCGCGACCCTACCGTCCGACGCAGTGATCGCCGCAACGGCCGCCAAGGCAGCGGATCATGATCTCACCGTTGTGCTGGTGAACAAGGCGTGGGACGACGTCGTCACGGACCCACGTGGCACCCAGCGGCGCCTCGTCGCGGCGCTGGTCGACACCGGAAAACCGGTGGTGGCGGTGGCGGTCCGGGACCCGTACGACATCGCGTACCTGCCGGGTGTGACCACCTACCTGACGACCTACTCGTACACCGTGGCAGCGATGGACGCCCTCGTCCGCGCGCTGCACGGCGAACTGTCCCCGAGCGGGCGGCTGCCCGTCACGATCCCCACAGCCGAGGGCGCGGGAACCGTGCTCTACCCGTACGGCCACGGCCTGACCTGGTAGGAGGCGACGCATGCGGCGTAGGAATTTCTCCACCGATGTGGTCGGCGCGGGAACGCTCGGCACTGGTGCGGGGAGGAGAGCCACCGCGTCCTCCCGCCCGCTGCTCCGCAAGGTCGCGCTCGGCGTGACCCTGGCTCTTTTGGGTGCGGCGATGCCAGCCACCGGGGCGCCCGTCACCGCCGCGCCGCCCTCGGCCGAGTCCGGCCCGCCGGCCGTCACCCCTGCCGACATCCAGTTCCGTGACGACACGCTGCGGCCCGGCACCGCCCGCGAGGTGGGCCTGCTTCCCGAGGAGGTGGATCGCCTCCCCGCCGACCTGGCGGCATATCTGCAGCCGACCCCGGACCACCCCGGTCATCCCACGTACGCGGGTGCCGTGGTCCTGGCGACCAAGGACGGTGTGATCGTGCAGCACGCCGCCGCGGGAACGGCGGTACGGTACGCCGCCGTCGGACCGGCACCCGGGCTGGTCGGCGTGGAGCTTCCCGCCGACAAGCAAATCCCGATGCGGCCCGACACCATCTTCGACATGGCGTCGGTGTCGAAGCTGTTCACCGCGATCGTCACCATGCAGCTGGCCGAGCGGGGACGGGTGGAGCTGGACACGCCGGTCGCCCACTACGTTCCGGAGTTCGCGGCCGGCGGCAAGGAGACCGTCACCGTACGCATGCTGCTCACCCACACCTCGGGGCTGCCCGCATTCACGGCGCTGTGGAGCAAGTACCCGACGCCGGCCGAGCGGATCGCCGCCACGCTCGCCACGCCGCTCACGGCACCGCCCGACACCCGGTACATCTACTCCGACCTCGGGCTGATCACACTCGGCGTACTGCTGGAACGGGTGACCGGCCGACCGTTGGCCGAACTGGTCCGTGACGGCGTCACCGGGCCGCTCGGCATGACCGACACCGGCTACAACCCGGGGCCGCAGCTGCGGTCGCGGATCGCCGCGACCGAATATCAGCCGTACGCCGGGCGCGGCATGGTCTGGGGCGAGGTGCACGACGAGAACGCCTGGTCGCTCGGTGGCGTGGCCGGGCATGCCGGTATCTTCTCCACCGCGGCGGACCTCGCTGTCCTCTGCCAGGCACTACTCAATGGCGGTACGTACCGTGGGCAACGGATTCTGCGGGACGACACGGTACGGGCAATGCTGGTCAACTACAACGCACGGCTGGAGTCGGCCGATCCGGAAAGCCGCCGCGGACTCGGCTTCGAGCTCAACAAGCACTGGTACATGATGGGGCTCTCCTCCCCCGTGACGTTCGGGCACACCGGCTTCACCGGCACGTCCATCGTCATCGACCCGCTCTCCCACTCGTTCGTCATCCTGCTCAGCAACCGGGTGCACCCCGACCGCGGCTGGGGCAGCAACAACATCGCCCGACGCGCGGTCGCGCGCGACCTCGCCGAGGCGATGCCGGTGCACCCCCGGTCACGCGAGGCCTGGCGGGCCGACCCGCGAGACCGCGCGACGAGCACGCTCACCGCACCGCTGAGCCGGGCGGCGCAAGGCGGAACGGCGCGTTTCCTACTGTGGTACGACACTGAGCCCCGCTACGACAGCGCCCGCTTCGAGGTCTCCACGGACGGAGGGCACACCTGGGCTCCGGGGCGGATGTTGCTACACCAAGGGGACCGACGGTGGACCAGCGACGGCACGGTCACCGGCTACGGCGGCCGGGTCTGGTGGCAGGTCACGGTCGAGCTGCCCGACCAGGCGACCCACCTGCGCTGGAGCAGCACCACCGATGGCTCCGGTCAGGGCCGCGGAGTTTACGTCGACCAGATCATCGCGACGGACCGGAACGGAGTGCTCTTCCACGGCGAGGGTGGCGACGGCTCCCGACTCATCGCAGACGGATGGTCACCCGCCCGCGACTGACGTAGCGGAGGTCTCCGGCCCGGTACCAATCCCTTCCGACGAGGTGATGGGGTGGATTGCGCCCCCTCTCCGCGCTCGTGGCGCACATGAACATCGAGCTAAGCCTGGGCGCAGGATGTCGCGGTGCCGGCGTGTCGCAAGGTCACTGATACAGAGTGTGTGGACAACGACTCCTGAATGAGGCTGCGGGCATGGCTGATCTCGTCCGATGGCAGCGCGGCCAAGACGTTCTCCAGCGGATTCACGCGGCGGGCGTGGTCGAACCTCTGGACGTCATGTTCCGACATTCCTGTGATGCCTTGAGAGTTGTCGACCGCGAGCGTGGGCGTGCCAGCACGGTCCGACGATTGCGCACGTTGCGGTCGGTACAGCATTTTGCGAGCTATCCCGTAGTGAGCTGCGGACAGCTTCCGACGTTCTTCGTAAATGTCGTGCGCCGCGACCAGGACGGACACGGTCAGGTCGTCGAATGGTCGGGTCTTGGCCGTGCTCCGCTGAATGACCTCGCCGAGTGTCGGCGCGTCGGCCGCCTGCTCCAAGCGCTTTCCTTCAGCGGACATCATCGACCTGGACCGATCGCGAACCCATTGCCCGTGTCTTAATTGCGGCATACCGAATATGGCGTCCCGCGCCAGCGACTCCACTTCATGTGGGCCGCTTGGAGCCTCCGCCCTGGATTGCCACGGCACACCGAACTGTCGGATCTGGTTCATAAAAACGTCGATGGAGAATTCTCCTCGTGGATCTTGCCCGCGGGCAAAGTTCACCATCCGCTGACGAAAGCTCCGTAGGAACGCGTGACTAGCGAGCAGACGCGACAGTGACTCTTCCGACAGCGCTGACACCACGCCAGAAACGATCGGGTCCAGCGATCTGTTGGCAGCGGAGCCGAGCGCCGCGCCGACTTTGAATAGTTCCCACAGCATCACTTCGCTGGCAGTGCCGGTCCACGTACGCACCCGTGGGCCGTCGAATATGCCCTCGGACCGGCTGTGCAGGTCACCATCGAGACGGATCTCGACCGTAGGAACATTCCAAGTAATGATCGACGCGAACGACTGCCACGGTGGGTGCCCAGAAGCAGATTGGACGGCGAGTCGGGCGTAATAGTGGCGGAAAGAAAGGTCGCCAACCGTCGTACTGTCGAGCACAGCGTCGGCGCGACTGTGGACTAGTGCGAGTCGCACCAGGGCGCTGCCCCAGAAGCCGAGATTGACGAGTAGTCGTCGACATGTCAGCGCGGGCACGTGGTCCGGGCGGGCTGGCAGCGCAGCGAGAAGATGGCTCATGTCGGCGGCGAGCCGCTCGAACGCGGCAAGGCTGTTGAGCGCTTCGGTTATGCGCGCCGGTAGATGATCGAGAGTCCAGCGGGAGATTTGTTCGGAGTAGGTATCCATGCCGGGCCGCCCATCGAGAGAAGCGAGTGGGACGCGAAGGTCGGCGCATCAGGTGAGCACCGGTGATGTGATCATCACCACTGACTGAGTAGACAGTCAACCCTTCGATTGACCCGTCTGGTTCGCCGTCTGCCGCCGATCGCCTCCCGGCCTGGCCGCCGCTCGGGCGCGACGGTCCGTTTCGGGGCAAGGGTGAGGAACCCCTCATCGGGCCGCGCGTGTCGAGCGTGGTGCATGCGCCTCCGTCGCCACCACCAGCGCAGCGGCCAGAACAACCCCTTCACGGACTTCGGCAGCAGGAAGGGTCCGGTAGCGGTTACGGCGACGAGCCGCCAGACGTGCGCAGGGGCCAGGTCGACCAGCAGGTCGGTGAGTTCCGGCGCAGCCTGGCAGACCTCACAGAGTGCCTGGACATCTGGCACCCTCACATTCGCCAGCCCGACCTCGATCCGCCAGTCCTTCTGCTTGCACCAGGTCAGCCGAACCTGACTCAGCAAACCCAGGCGTTCGAGCAATTCTCGACCTGGCCGACTATCGGGACGACCAGGTCCGGGTTCGGCTTGGGATATCCGAGGTCGTGGGTGACCTCGTCGTAGGCCCATCTGGCCGTTCCGCCGATGTTCCACGTCAGGTCGTCGCCGAGGGTTGTCGCGGTGTTCCAGGAGAAGCGCGCGACCCGCGCGCTGAGCCGGAACCACCCTGGCTCCAACTGGTTCTCCGGCCGGTTGGCCCACTCGTCCTGGTTCTTCCACCCGGAGATCACGGCGGGGATCACGGCCAGCGGCGGGACCTTCTTGGCGACCCGTGGGGCGGCCTGTATCGCGACCCAGCGGAGCAGTTCGCCACCGTACTCCAGGGACTTACGGAACAGCGCCTCGCCGAAGCCGTCCTTGATCTCGTCGGACTGGTCCTTCTTGTCGCAGTTGTTGCCGGAGTTGGAATCCTTGCACTCAAGGCCGGTGGGATCGACGTGGTTGATCGGATCGTTGGCGGCGTAGGCGTAGCGGTTGAGCCCGACCGTGTCCTCACCGTCGGTGATGGGGTCCGGCGAGACGAACCGGCCAAGTTCCGGATCGTAGTAGCGGGCCTTGAGGTACACCAGGCCGGCCGCGTCGTGACGCTGCCCGGTGAACCCGCGTGGCTCGTACGACAAAGTGCCGGTCGTCGAGAGAACCTCACCGTAGGGGCCGTACCTCTTGCGGTGCACCTCCACCCCGGCGGCGTTGGTCTGAGCCTGCACCGAGCCCTGGTGGTCGGTGTGCACCCAGTACCGGGTCGTGCCGTCCGCCCTGGCCACGAGCGTGTCCGCGACCGAGATGTACTTGGTGGCCAGGCCCGCGGTGACGTCCACCTCGTAGTCGTCGCCGAGGTAGTGCCGAACGGCCGAGCCCTGCGCCTGGAACAGCCGGGTGCCGTCGGCGTCGTAGCCGAACGTCGTCGTGCTGCCCGAGCGGGTGACCGAGGCGAGACGGTTGTCGCCGTCCCAGACCAGGGTGCGCCCGGCACCGGAGACCATCAGACCGGCCGCGTCGTAGGTGTAGGTGTTCGGGCCGGCCGAGGTCACCGCGTGTGGTCGCGAGCTACCGTAGCCGTAGGTGCCGAGGCGGGAGTTGGCGGCGATGTTGCCCGTCGCGTCGTAGCTCAGGGTCTGGTGGTTAGCCGGCGTCGAGGCGCTGGTCGCCACGGTCAGCTGGCCCACCTCGTCGTACTCGAAGGTCCAGCCCTCGTCCGGGAACGGACTGTCGATTTGCTTGATCTTGCCCTTGGCGTCCCTGGTGAAGGTGGAGTCCTGGATGGTCGTCGAGCCCGCGGTCGTGGTGATCCGGTCCAGCCAGCCGCGCCGCGTGTCGTGCGACCTTGTGGTCACCGTGCCGTTGGCGTTCTCGAGCCGGATCAGCTTGCCCTCGGCGTTGTAACGGGCCGCGTCGACGTAGCCGGGGATGGCCAGCAACCGGCCGGCACCGTCGTACCGCAACGGGTCCGCCGCGGTGCCCTGGGTGTCGCCGTCGGGGTAGGTGGTCCACAGCGCGCGGTTGCCGGCGTCGAACCCGTACCGGAAGGTGTAACTCGCGCCGTTGACCGTCCTGACCGTCTTGACCACGCGGCCGAGGGCGTCGTGGTCGAGCGTCTTGGCGCCGGCGCCGTCGGTGGTCGTGGTGACCTTGCCGATGTTGTGGTAGCCGGCACGAACCTGGTCGTAGGTCCACGTCACGGTGACCGCCGAGGGCGTGCCGGCCCTGGTGGTCTTGCCGGTCTTGCGCCCGAGGGGGTCGTGGGTGAACGTGGTGCGCTGGCCGCGTGCGTCGGTCTGCGCCACCAACCGCCCGGCGTCGTCCCATTCGTAGCCGGTGGTACCCGAGTTCGGATCGACCAACCGCGTCCTGCGGCCGAGCGAGTCCAGGTCGTAGGTGATGACGCTGCCGCCGGGATCGGTCGACCGGACCAGCTCGTCGCGCAGGTCATGGACGTAGGTCGCGGTCCGGGTCACCCCGCCGACGATCTGCTCGCGAGCGACACGCTTGTGGTACGCGTTCATGCGATCGGTCGTCGCGTGGCCGCGCTCGTCGGTCTCGGTCACTGACCACACGCCGTAGCGCTTGGTGCGGGTGGCGCCACCGGGCAGGGTTTCCCGGACAAGTCGGTCGAGGGCGTCGTAGTCGCTGGTGGTCGGGTAGGTGGTCGGCTGGGGCTGGCCGGAGACCCAGTAGTACGCGGCGGTCTTGGCGGCGACCTGGCCGCGTGCGTTGAAGCTGGTGTCTACGTAGATGTCGCCGGTGGCGGCATCCGGTCCCCGGTCGGCCTTGCGCCAGGTGCGCTGCAGGCCGTCGATGTACCGGCGCGTCCACTGCAAGCCGCTCGTCCCGGTCGCGGCTGGACGTTCGATGCGTTCGTGCTGGGTCGCGGGGTTACCGACGTCGACCCAGGTGTGCCGCTCGAACCGGCCGCCGGGCTCGGTCTTCTCAGTCAGTCGACAGAACGTGTCATAGGCGAGGGTGGTGGCCTGGCCGTTGAGGTCGGTGACCCTGGTCGGCCGCCCGCACACGGTGTCCCAACCCGCGGTGACCTGCTGGGACAGCGCGTTCGTCTCCGAGGTCTGATACAGGTGGAAGGTCGGGTCGTATCCGAGGGTGGTCCGGCCGCCCAACGCGTCGATCTCGGCGGTCAGGTTGCCGCTGTCGTCGTACTCCATGCCCGTCTCGACATAGGAGTCGTCGGTGGAGAGCCAGCGCGCCGACCTGGTCTCCAGCCCGGCCGAGGGCGCCTGGTTCCACGTGGCGGCGCCGTCGTAGTGGTGGCGGGTCTCGCGGAGCTTCGTACCCTGGCTGCCGACGCCCTGGACCAGGGTCACGACGGCCGGCTTGTTCACGATGTAGGCATCCGGGTTGGGCATGAACGTGGTGATGGTGGTGCGCTCGTCCCCGGCCACGGCGTAGTCGCCGTGCTCGACCTGCTGGGTGAGCTCACCGTAGGCGTTGTACTGGCGGGTGGTGTACGTGCGCTTGCAGTCCTCGCCGGGGCATGCGTTGCCGGTGCCGTTGTAGGTGTTGACCCAGGTACCGGTCGGCAGGGCCGTGCGCGGCTGCGTGGCACCGTTGGTGGTGTACTCGTGGAGCGTCACCTCCAGCAGGGCGCCGCCGCCGGCGCGCCGCTCGATGCGTTCCGGGTGGTCCAGCGCGCCGAGGTCCTGCCGGTACCACGTCTCGGTGTAGGGGCACGCCGACTCGCCCGCGACGCAGGGCTTGCTCTCCCGTTGCTGGCGGAATCCCTGGAACCGGCGCTCCGGCCAGTGGTACGAACCGCCCGAGTAGGTGAACTTCGTGACCGCCGAGCCGCCTCTGCCGTCCCCGACGGTCACCGCGGAGGCGGTCGGCACGACCGGTGGGTTGTTGGTGTTCGGCCAGGACGAGGACGGGGTGTAGTCCACCGCCATGGTGCCGCCCCACTCGTTGGTAAGCGAGGTCAGCACGTCGGGCACCGGACTGTCCACGTCCCAGACGCGCCGCGCGGTGGCCAGGCCGGGGAAGGGCGGGTACAGCTCCAGCACCTCGAACAACCCGTCACCGTCGACGTCGGCGTCGAGGAACTCGCTGGTGCACGCGCCCTCCTTGTCGCAGCTGTAGCCGGCCAGCCCGGTGTCGGTCGCGCCGAGGACGAAGCCGGCACCGGTGGACAGCCAGATGCGCCGCTGCCCGCCCGTGCCGAGACAGCACGGGTAGATCTCGACCAGGTCGGTCCGGTCGTCACCGTTGACGTCGACCGGCACGTGCCTGGCCGCGCCGCTGGCCGGCATCGACGTGTCGGTGGCCACCTGCGTGAACCCGTACCCGGTGGAGAGCCACGTCTTGCGGGTGTAGCTGGTGAAGGACGGCTGGAGCTCCAGCATGTCGGTTTTGCCGTCGCCGTTGACGTCCAGCATCACGAAACGACTGCCGGTGCCGTCGGCCTTCGGCGCGCTCCAGGAGATGGTGTCGCTCGTGCCGGCGACGAAGCCCGTCCCGTTGGACATCCACAGGCGTCGGCCGCCGGCACCGAACAGCCCCGGGTACAACTCGAGCAGGTCCGACCGGCCGTCGCCGTTGACGTCGACCGGGTAGAACTGGCGGTTTACGTCGAACCCGATCCCCGAGTCGTTGGCGGCCAGGGTAAACGCGCTGCCCTCGGACAACCAGGTGGCGCGGCAGTAGTGCACCGGCCACAGGCCGCAGGCGTACAGCTCGAGGAGGTCGGTGCGGCCGTCGCCGTTGACGTCCATGGCCAGGAAACGGGAGTCGTCACGGCTGCTGGCGGTCTTGGAGGAGGCGGTGTTCGTCAGCGCGAACCCGGTGCCGTTGGACAGCCACAGCCGTCGTCCCCACCCGATCCCGCTCGGGTACAGCTCGATGAGGTCGGACTTCCCATCGCCGTTGACATCACCGTCCAGGAACCGGCTGTCGGCGTGGTAGGGCAGGTCGGTGTGGACCGAGGTCCGGGAGAATGCGGAGCCGTCCGAGATCCAGGTGCGCCGCTCGTAGGTGAGCCAGTTCGGCATCAGCTCAAGCAGATCCGTGCGCCCGTCGCCGTTGATGTCCATGGTCAGGTGCCTGGCATCGGTGTGGTTGCCCATCTCGGTGTCCTGGTTTCCGGCGACGAACGACGGCGTCCCGGTCTGGTACGCGATCCTCGTCGCCGGCAGCGCGGTGCCGCTGGCGACGGATCCCGAACCGTCCACCACGGCGTCCCTGCCGAACTGCTGCACGCCGGCCAGCAGTGACCGGCCGGTCGCGGCGCTGGTGGTGTACGTCAGCTTGTAGGCCCGCAATCGGCTGCCGCCCACCGTCAAGTCGATGGTCTTCAGGCGCCCGTGGACGGTGGTGAACGCGCCGTTGCCGATAGCGTTCCGCTCCCTGTCCGGTCGGGTCTCGTAGTGGAACCTGACGGTAGTGCCGTTGTAGGCCACCGAGTCCAGGGCCTCCCAGCAGCATTCGAACAGGTCACTGCGCCAGGTGTAGGTGACGGTGTTGCCCAAGGTGTCGACGACCTGGCTCAGGCCCCAACGGACGACCAGGCCGGTTCCCGCCTGCAGGACGGGGGCGTAGACCCGCCTCGTGCCGTCCTTGGCCACCACGGTCCACCGGCTGTCCGCCCCGGTGCCGGTCAGCGTGACCTTGAGGTAGCTCTCGTTCCTGGTGGTGTGCGTGCCACCGGCCAGGCAACCGGGGCTACCTGTGCCCGCCGGGCACGCGATGATCTCCTCGCCGTCGACCACGTGCAGATCCGAGGTGTCGTACCGGGGAGCTCCGCGGCCCGGCGCCACCCGCTCGATGACGTTCACGCCCGCCAGGTCCCAGCCCACGCCGGCCCAGCCGTTGCCGGCCGAAGACTTGTACCGCAGCGCGAGCTGCGGTGTGATCGTCCGGAACTCCGGGACCTCGATGCGGATCACGTCGGTGAAGGCGCCGCCACCCTCAACCTGCCAGGACCGCTCCGGGACCTCCGGCTCACGGGTCTTGGTGAGCTCGGCGAGTGGCGTTCGCTTCTCGGCCGACTCGCCCTTGTCGTCCGAAGGCGCCGACGGCGGCGGCAACGCCACGGCGGTGCCCGGAAGCCCGACCACGAAGGCCACCAGCAACAACCCGGTGCGGAGTACGTGGCTGATCCGAATCGACACAGACGCTCCAGAAACGCGTAGTCCCGGCCTGACCGCAATCACTGAGCGTGGCGGCTCGGACGCAACCCTACGGCTCCTACCCGGCGAAAGTAAAGTTATGTAGTTAGATGCTTCACGCGGCTGCCTGTCGTGCGTCAGAACTCTGGCACAGGGGTTATGTCGGCCCTGACCAGAAGAGCTGACCATGAGTCGTCCGCCGCAGTTTCCGGTGGAATACAAGCTGCGCATCGCACTCGGCGTGATGCCCGGGGAAATGGTCATTTCGGAGGCCGCACGCCGTAACAAGGAGCGCTACAGTAGCGCCGCAGGAAGACCCGTCGCTTCCGGACCGCCATCCTTGGCGACTGTCACCACCAGTACTTGACTCCCGGAAGTAACCCCCGCCGGGACACGGCCCGGCTTCAGCGCGGTCGCGACCACGGCCTGTCCGGTGTCGGGCCAGCTGGCTGGGCCGCCCGATCCGACAGGACATGGTGGGGCAACACCTCCCACCGGACACGCGTCCTCGCCGGGCGGTCCGCAGGTCAGCGCCCGGCGCGGACGGCGGCGACGGCCTCGACCTCGACGAGCTGGTCGTCGTACCCGAGCACGGCCACCCCGAGCAGCGTGCTCGGCGGGTCGTGGTCACCGAACGCGTCCCGGACAACCTCCCAGACAGCCACCAGGTCGGACCGGCAAGACGACGCCACGTAGACAGTGGTCTTGACGACGTCGGTAAGCCGGGCACCCGCCGCCGCAAGCGCGGCCTCCAGGTTGACCATCACCTGCCGAGCCTGGCCAACCGGATCACCCGGCGCGACGGTCCGCCCCTCCGCGTCCAGCGGACAGGAACCGGCGGTGAAGACAAGCCGGGCCGACGGCTCGACCGTGGCCGCGTACGCACCGGGCACGCCGTCTGCGACGAGGTCGAGTGGATCAACGGCAGGTCCTACCCGGTCGGCGAGTCGTACCACCCGAACCGGAACGGACACCTCGGGTACGCGAACATCGTCGAGAACCGCGCTGCGTCTCTGACGCGCCTGACGTTCCGCGGCCTGCGGCCGGTCACCCGGCCGCAGGCCGCGCACGCGGCGTCAGGAAATGGTGGGCTCGAGCCCTGGACGGTCGTCGAACAACTGCACCCAGCGCCCGTCGAACCCGCCATTCGCGGAGGTGTACCAGGCGCCGCGCAGCCACTCGCCGTTCTCGGTCGACCCGGCGGTGTCGACCGTCCCGTCATGGACGAAGAAGTCGTGCTGCCACCAGTACGAGTTGGGCGAGTCGTAGCGTCCGCTGGCCATCTGCCGGGTCCAACCGTAACTGTCGGTGCCGGTCCCCTCGTACCCCGGGAAGTGGTCGGACGAGCCCTCGATGTCCTCGTCCGCCTCGGCGGAGTACACGCCGTAGAGCCAGTCCTTGTGGATGATCCCTTCACGGTCGTCGGTCAGGTCCGAAGCCCCGTTGTCGCGGGACTTGCTGTAGAAGCGCTGACGGCCGGCGTTCACCTCCACCGCGCCGGTCTCGTTGACCACCGGTGACTCCAGCTCGACGTCGTCCACCGCCGACGACAGCCAGTGGGTGGACCAGGCCGGGTTGCCCGCCCAGTGGGTCGGAATGATGTCCGCGATGTCCTGCAGCTCGTAGGTGAGCCGCTTGGCCTGGTACCAGTCGACGGTGTGCTCGTTGTCGTGCCCGGCGATCAGCGTCGAGGCGTTGGAGAAGGTCAGCGGTTTCGCGCCCCAGGCGGTCACCGCGGCCGATGACGCCTGCGGGACGAAGATGTAATGCACGTTCTTGTTCTCGTCCTTGCCGCTGATCTCCACCTCGGCGTCGTTGGTGACAGGCTGGCTGGCGAGCGAGCTGTAGGTGTCGTTGACGTACCGCAGCTCGTGCGCGTGCGTGGCCAGGACGCTGCCGGCCTCGTCGGCCTGCCAGACCATCAGGTGTCTGCCCGTCGCGGTGTTCATGAAGTTGAAGCCGGAGTCGCCGCGCTTGCGGATGATGTGCTCGTGGTGGTGGGTGATGGTCGAGTTGTTCACGTACTCACCCGTCGCCCCCGGAGTGCCGGTGACGTTGCGCACGACGATCTCGATCCGCTCCCAATCGTGGATCGCGTCGCCTTCCTTGTCCGCCGCGTTGTACACGTGGTAGAGCAGCACGAGCGACTTGGTGGTGCCGCTCGTGTACTCGATCAGCGAGGTGTAGAGGGTCGGGCGGATCCGCCACGCGGCGTACGGGCTGCTGGTCGCCTTCGCCGCCGATGCCGCGACATAGTGCTCGCTCTCCAGCCAGCGGTAGCGGTTCGTCGCGAAGTTGTGGTCCTGGTCGAAGTTGTAGTTCGTCAGCCAGTCGCGGCCGTCCTGACCGTTGTCCTCGTTGGCCCGCTTGAAGATCACCGGGGCGTAGTAGTTCAGGTAGGCCTGCCGCTGCGCCGTCGTGAGGAGTGGCACGGTGGCGTAGGCCGGCCGGTTCCCGGTGATCGGCAAGGTCGCGAGGACGATCGCCGCGAGCAGCAGCGCCCGGGCCATCGTCCGCCACGACGCTCGCGGGGGTCGATCAGGACGGAGACCGGACGGAATCGGTACGCGGAGCCGCACGCTTCCTCCTCTGGGGTTTCATGAGAGCGCCCGACAGCGAGCCGGTCATCGGCTCGGGTCGGACGGGTGGCGCCCCACTATCACACGCACCTGGGAGAGATCGCCAGAAGCTGATGGATCCTCCGCCCCGCCTCTCCACAGCCTCTGCCAGGGCCCCGGCAAAGTCGTCAGGTGATGCCGAGCAGTGCCAGCGGGCGGGTGCTGTCGCGGGCGCTACAGATCTTGAAAGGTCAGGTTGAGCCGGTCTCGAGGGTCAGGCCGGTGTGGGCCAGGAAGCCGTCGAGTAGGTCGGTCCGGTACTGGATGCGCTTGAGCCGGTTCTTGATGATCGCGAGGAGGTGGTCGACCCCTCGGACGGCGAGGTTGCTGATGCTGCGTTTGAGGTGGGACCACACGGCCTCGGTGGGGTTGAGGTCCGGGGCGTAGGCCGGTAGGCGGATCACGGTCAGCCAGTCCCGGGCGGCGATCAACGCCCGCATGGCGACGCTGACGTGGGTGTTGAGGTTGTCCCACACGAGGACGATCGGGCCGCCGAGTTGCTGGTGAGCGGCATCCAGCAGGGCGATGTAGTCGGTCTCGGCGAAGCTGCGTCGCTCACCCTTGCGTCCCCGGTGGGTGAGGGTGCGATAGATCAGCCGGGGACGCCGGCCGGGTTTGTAGCAGGTCAGCCCGGCGATGGAGATCCGCCCGGAGCCCCTACCCGATACCGGGACCTGCGGGGTGTGGCCGCGTCGGCCCCAGGTACGGGCCTTCGGTGGGCGCAGCGTCTGACCGGCCTCGTCTTCGAAGACCAGCCACGCCTGCCGCTGCGCCGCTACCGTTTTCCCGCCGGCCAGACCTCCCGCCGCCACGTCATCACCGCGCCCTCGTCGCGTTCCACCGGCCGGTGCGACGGCACCTGCACCGACCAGCCGATGCGGTGCAACAGATACGAGGTGCCGCGCAGCGTGTACCGGGTACGGAACATTCGAGCGATCAGATCCGACACCCGCACCAGGGTCCAGCGTTGGTCCTCCCCGAAGCCGTGCGCCGCCGGCCCTTCGTCCAGGGCGTCGGCCAGACGCCGCAACCGGGACTCGTCGAGGCGACACCGGGACCCGCCAGGCCCTTTCGACGCGAGGGCGTCCTCACCACCGGCCCGCCACCGCTTCCGCCAGCCGTACACCGCGGTCTGCGACACCCGCAACCGCGCCGCGATCTCCGTAACCGGCACGCCCCGGGCGAACCACTCGGCCGCCTGCCGCCGTACCGCCTCCCGCTTCGCCCGCCCCCGCGCGGACAATCCACCTCCATCGGGATACCTCATAACGTCGATCTACCCGCAACCACAGCAGTCACACCAGGACGACATCCACTTCGGACGAACCTGGCCCTTCAAGATCTGTAGAGGGAGGACCGTCGACCTCGGTGTCGTCGTGGTCGACATGCTGGGTACGGGCCGGACGGCGTGGGCCTGTTACCGCTGATGGAGCAGGCCCACGACACGATCCGGGAGCACCTCAACGGCGAGCTCGACAGCCTCACGGTCACGGTCGAGAGCGAGAAGCGGTCGGCAGGGCCGCTACCCCCGAAAGCGGATCAGTGCCGCCCTAGGCACCTGCATCCTCACTATCCCAATCCACTCCTACGACACCGAACCCGCACGCTTCGCATCGGTGGTATCCGGAGAGGCGAGCGGGCCGTCACGCGTTCACCCTCCGGGAGGTCGACTTCTCGGGATGCGGGCGGTTCCGGGTTGCACCGGTGCGGGCGTGCGTCGCGTAGAGGGCGAGCCCCACGAAGACCAGGCCGCCGACGAGGTTGCCGACCACGGTGGGGATCTCGTTCCACAGCAGGTAGTCGGCGATCGAGAAATCGCCGCCGAGCATCAGACCGGCCGGGAACAGGAACATGTTCACCACCGAGTGCTCGAACCCCATGTAGAAGAAGATCAGGATCGGCATCCACATGCCGATCACCTTTCCCGACACCGACGTCGAGATCATCGCGGCGACGACGCCGGTGGAGACCATCCAATTGCACAGAACGCCACGGATGAAGAGGGTCAGCATCCCGGCGGCACCGTGGTCGGCGTACCCGACCGTCCGAGACGTGCCGATCGCGCCGAGCCGCTGGCCGACCTCGTTCGGGTCCACACTGAAGGCGAAGGTCAGGATCACAGCCATCATGAGCGCGACGGTGAGCGCGCCGGCGAAGTTGCCGACGAAGACCAAGCCCCAGTTGCGCAGGACCGAACGCAGTCTGACGCCCGGCCGCCTGTCGATCAGCGCGAGGGGAACAAGGGTGAACACACCGGTCAGGAGGTCGAACCCGAGCAGGTACAGCAAGCAGAACCCGATGGGGAAGAGCAGGGCTCCGACGAGGGGTTGACCCGTCTCCACGGTGACCGTGACCGCGAACGCCGCAGCGAGCGCGAGAATGGCACCGGCCATGTACGCACGAATCAACGTGTCTCGGGTGGACATGAACACTTTGGTCTCGCCCGCGTCGATCATCTTCGCGACGAACTCTGATGGGGTCACGTAGGACATGGACTCGTTCCTTCTGGTATGGGCAACCACGGACCTGCCGGTGTGCCCCAAGATCCAGGCTGTCCGGTCGGTCTCGGCACTATAGATGTCCTTCGTCGTAACACCATGAGGATCATCGAGGAACGTCAGATCACCCCGTATTGCCGGAGTAGGGGCCCTGGTGCCCACCCCTGCCGCAGGCGATGCGGCGCCTCGGGCAACTGGCGTACGCGAGCCTCGACGGCACGCTGATCCGCACCGACCGGCTTTCCGCGAAGCAGGACCGATGCCACTACGCCGGCAAGCACCGTTGCCACTGGGTCAACGCCTAGGAACACATGCGGCCGCCGCTGGTCTGAGAGGACGTCTGACCCGAAGCAGCCAATCGCCGCGTCTTCCTCGCCTACTGGTCCGAGGGCTTGGACTCCTCCTGGGCACCGCTACGCGACCTGTGAAACCAGCGCCGGTGACCTCTGCCCCGGCTGCGGGGCGTCGTCTGGCCGTCGCTTCAGTAGCGGCGTGTGACGACGGTGTTCGTTGACGCTGTCAATCGAAGCTGCACGCTCATGCCGAGTTGAGGATGTTGCAGTCAGGGCCAGTCGCGACCAGCGAAGACGTCTTCCCCTGGTCGCCAGACCGCCCATGCGGCGTCTCGACGGGGCCCTTCGTGAACTTGCAACTGGGCGATCTCGGGGCCATCCAGGTCAGTCGCCGCCGGGTTGGTGACGATCTCGCCGAGATCGAAGCGGATCACGATCCCGGCCTCGGGCGACTCCTCCACTGAAGTCACTTCGTGCGTGATGAACGCGCATAGTGCGTCCCGGTACCCCGGGTCGCCGAACAGGATGGTGGCGTCGCCGATGGTCACCATCGGCCAGACGTACGCTGTGAATCGCGCGGCGTCAAAGTCCAGTTGGAGGTAGTCCATGACGAAGACCACCGACCCGAGTTGCTCCTCGACGAGTGCGTCCAGAAGGGAATCGCTCACGCCCAGGATCCTGTCACGTCCCGCGAAGCCAACACTTGCTCGAACCGTAAAGCGCTCATCACCGAAGGTGACATCAGCGCCGATCGCTGGTGTCCGAACCTGCTGATGATCGGATGCCCGACCACTACACGAAACTGGGTGGATGGAACCTCGCCCGGACTACCCTCATTGGCGTGCCTGTTGATGATCTTCCGTTGCCTCCCGAGTTCGAAGCGGTCACGGCCTGGGCTGGTACTGGGCGGGTGGTGCGTGCCACCGAGCTGGACGTCGCGACGTGGCGGCTTCCCGAGCCGCAAAGGGCAGCGCTGGTCTCCTGTGGCGTACCGCTGATCAATGACCTCGTGACTGCGGTGTCAATCCACGCAGCGCCGACAATGTACCGGTTGGCGAACTCTGACGACCTGGACTGGGTATACGGTGCCGCACCGGGGACGGGTGAGGTGCAGGCATGGTCGTCGGACGGCCGCACTCGGTTCGTCAACTCAACGATCGTCCACTGGCTGTGTTCGCTGCACATGGTTGGTAGCTCGCTGAGCAGCTCGCCCGTCATCGGCCGATGGGACGAAGACGAACAGGCCGAACAGGAAGCACTCGCGGAGCTCGCCGACCTGTTGGAGCGGGTCAGGGCTCTTGACCCGCCCGCGTTCGGAGACGGCGACCATGCAACCCACTTCTGGCCCGCAGTGCTCGACCGGTGGCTCTACTGATCGATACAGACACTCTCTTCTGCCGCGAAGCGATCGGCGCAGAGCCGCCGGACCCGGCTCGGCACGTCTCAGCCGGTCGCGGTGGGATAGCCGTTCTGAAAGGCGAGCCGATGGTCCGCGTCCGCCGCGATCTTGTCGAGGTGGTCGTCGAGGCTGAGAAAAGCCTGCCAGGGCTCCTCCCCGGAAGCGGCGGCGAGCCGGTCGACGACGAATTGTTCGAGGTCGGGGACGCGCTTGGCTTTCCAGATCTTGTCGGCGAGGCTGACGATCAGGTCTTCGATCTCGACGGCGGTCGTCCGCCAACTGGCATGTGTCGCGGCGAAGCGGGCCAGGGGAAGGCTCGATGCCGGCGTCGAGCAGGAGTTGCTGCCCGGCGGGCTCGTGCCGGGAGCCTGGTCCGGACAGTTCCTCGACGTGAACGGTCTTGCCGATGTCGTGGGTGGCCGCGCCGAAGAGAACAGCCTCGCGATCGATGACCAGGGCCGGGTAGTGAACGGCAAGCCAGGCCGTGAGCTGGGCGGCGACGTCGTGCACGGCGCGCAGATGCGCGGCCAACCGAGGTGGCGCGTTCAACTCGACGAGAAGGGCGGCGACCTGGGCTGGTAGCTGCCGCAGCGGCGGGACACCAGGTTCACGCAAGGCATGACGCAGCGTCAATGGCATGGCTGCTCCGTCGTGGTCGGCGTACGGGGTTTCGGCGGACGCATGGTAGAACGCGATCAGCATGCTCACCTTGCTGAGCGTCATGCCGATAGAAGTTGACCGCATAGAGCGGCTGGAGCCTGGCGTTACGTAGGCTCGCTCGGCGGGAAATGCGGCTGTGGCCGCCGGCCCCGGCCCTTTCGGATGTACTGGACCCGGGCCTCGTCGAGGCTCAGACTGCCGTTCGGCCCGCCCCTGACGACTGCGCTGTCGTGGTTGTCCTGGCCATCATCCTCCCACCAGCACTCATCGCAGATTTCGTAGCGCCCTCGCTCCGACAACGTGGCGTGGCCGCAGCATGGACAGGTGTAGGGACCATCGCCGGCCGCCGCGACGACGTTCTTCCGCGAGGCGTACTGGTGTAGCCAGTCCACCCAGTGGCGATCCAGGAGGTCGTCATCGTCCGCATTGATGGATCGTGTGGCTACGGATCTGTCCTCCGTCGGCTTGTGGATTACGGCGGGGCGGTCTTGGACGTTTGGATCGGCTGCCGAGTGGATGCGACGAGCACCGTCGCCCCCGGCGTCTTCCGTAGCTACCTGTTGCTCCTCCGGCATGATGCGCCATCGCCATGGGCCCACATCGCCGAGGCGTCCAGTGTGCCGGAGCAGAACCTGCGTAGAGTGCACCCGCTTTCCCGTCTCCTGCCGCTGCTGGATCATTGCGTCCGGAGCCAGCCGAGCCAGAATGCGTGTACTGAACTTCGCGGGTGGCCACCAGTTCACCTTCAGGCCCTGGGTGATGTCGTACGTGTGGAGCACGACCTCGGCAACACCGAGCGCTGCGAACCCGCTGACGTCGCAGGACCCGAAGTGCCACGCCCGCGTATCCGGCCCTGCGACCCGCAGCGCCGCGACGAGCAGCCCGCCGCACGCCTCGACGGCCGCCAACACGTCTGACACCGGCGCATCGTCGCGGATCACCAGATCCAACGGCAGGTACGCATCCTGTACCCGGCCCGCCACCTGAGCCGCGTACGCGAGCAGATCATGGCCGATGTGGACGAGCGTCTCCCGACACGTCCAAGTGAGGGTGCCAGCGGCGACCGACCAGTCGTGGGCCGAAAGCGGTTCGAGGACCTCGCCCATCATTCGGACGACACGCTCCAGATCCTGAGCTTCCATGTCGCGCATTCTGGCAGACCGGGCAGGTACCCAGACTGCCAAGAAGAACAGGGCTTCTACATCCGAATCTGCCGCGATCAACGCGCTGAGGTGTTGCAGATCATCTGGCAGACGACTGTCGCACATCAGCCGACGGAGGACACCAGCCTTGGGGCGCTCCATCTTGGTCTGCCTGGCCCTGAGCAGCCGCACCACCAGCGCTACGACCGGCCAGTGAGATCCCGCCGCCAGCGACCGTCAGCACGTTAACCTCGCTGTTCACCAGCGGTGGCAACAACCAGCACGGACGCGGACAGCAGCACCCGGCAGATCACCGTGTACGTCCTGCCGCACGTGCCCGACCAGACCCGGGCCGGCAAGCGCGGCCGGACCAACGCCGCGGTGGTCTACGACGCGATCGAGGCAGCACAGCAGCAGATCCCCGCGCTCCTGGACGCTCGCTGCGCCGCGCCCCAACCGGCCGGCGGGGGACTGTTCGCCCGGCACACCAGCGACCAGCGAGGCGACGCTTGGTGTTACTGGCCTCACGAAAGCCGGCGTGAAAGAACGACTACGAACGTGGCTTGCCGCCGCGACGCGAGATCCGGCATCACCTCATGAGAACCCAAGTACGGAAGACGAAGCGTCGGAGCGACATCTGTAAGCCAACGCGCGGCCTATCAGGCCCAGGCGGCTGAGTGTGGCCCGCTCGTCGGCCAAAGTGCGTTGCACCCGACGAACGCGGCCAGTCCACCACCGCGCGCCCCAGACCGCCTAAGCGGACCACGACACCGGCACGACCGGCACAATGGCGACCGTGACCACGGACCAGCCCGGAGACATCAAGCCCGGAGACATCTACGAGGACTGCTCGGCTCATCATCGCACCGGCGGCTCGCCGAACCTGCCATCCGAGATCAACGTGTCAGCTTCGATCTCCTCCGCTGTCCAAGCGTGATTACAGAAGTCATCCACCGCGATGCCGCCGAGACGCAGGAGCGAAAGCGCGAGGGCTACCATGCTCTGTCTCCGTGACAGCCGGTACTGGATCTGCACTCCCCAAGCGGGCCGGCACCCGACGGCCCGTTCGAGGCTCGCAACGTCGTCGGGCTCCCAGTCGAGGTATAGGCCGCTGCCCTCGTCAACCAACCACACGTAGATCGGCCCGGCTGCCACCCATTGATCCAGCTGAGACTCCGCCAGCTCGTTCAGGACGCGGATGGCATCCGCTCGTGGCGCGGTGGGGAAAATGAAAGCCGCCTCGCTCATGTAGCGACCATAGAGAACCGTCAGTTTAGAAGAGCGCGCTCACGGTCGTGATGCCCGAAACGCCTGCGGTCGGCGGTCGCCCCGGCTGCGTCTCTGCCCGCTCGTGACCGCTGCATGTCACGGTTACTGGCCCACGGATGGCCCGTGATGGTCCAGGTTCAGTCGTCGTGACCGGAAGCAGGGCGAAGGTGTCCCCACTGCGGGTCGTAGCAAACAAGCCCGTGGTCTGCGGCCATCCGTGCAGCGGCAGAGGAAACCTCATCGGACCGGCTGAACGGGATCGTGAAGTAGACCATCGGGCCGGATGCCTCATCGCTGAGGCCGTTCGACAGCGGGTAGAGCTGGGGGTCGTGGCCATATAGATCGGGCCATCGGGCAGTCACGGCATCGGCGTAGGCGCGGATGCGGGGCGTGGGCGGCTGTTCCTCGCTCTCGAAGTACCGCTGATACAGGGCGTCGTACGCCGCACCGGCCGCTTCGTCGTCGGTGGGGGTGTCCCCCTCCCACACCGCCAGGTCGTAACTCATACGGGGAAGTCTGCCAGTGCCGGCGCATCTCCCCCGACGGAAGGTGGCCGCCAATCTGCCCCGATCCCCCGGATAGGTGCCAAGGACTGCGGCGCCAGCTCGGGGTCAAGGGTGGCCGTAGACCATCGGCGTACCGACGCGTAGCGCCCTTGACGTCGGTCAAGGAGCGCTACCGGGCGGCGCACTTGACCGGCGTGGTCCCCAGAACGCCGAAAAGGGCCGACCCGATATCCGGATCAGCCCTCTGACCTGCGTCGGGACGGCCGGATTTGAACCGACGATCCCTTGTTACCAACCGTAGCCAGCCGAAGCTTGTCACCAATCGCCAGAAGTAGGCGTTAACCTGCACAGACACGCTCGGAGGGCATGCCTTCTTGTCACTGCTGGTCAGCGTTCGGCCAGGGTTTTCGGGGGGTAAACGGGGGCCGCCGTCAGGACCTTTCCAACCGTCACCCGCACCCGCTCCCCCGCCATAGGCACCCCGTCACGACATGACCAACTTGCTTGCACCGGGATGGGCCCGGACTGTCAACCGGGGCTCGACTGCTGCCGAACCCTTTACCAACATGCCTATGGTCACAAGCAGCCGATGTGAGCCGCGCGCTCTCGGCTGCCGGCGGCTACAGTCAGGCCGACGCCGTCATGAACCCCTACGTAACAAGCGCGAACCACGTCGACGAGCCGGGAGAGCTTCGCCATGGCGAAGTACGACCCTCTGACCGACTTCCTGAAGCGGCACGATCGAGGCGAGATCCGGATGTCGTTCCAGCGGGTCGAGGAAGTTCTCGGCGCGCGCTTGCCGGCGAACGCCCGATCCGACAGGACATGGTGGGGCAACACCTCCCACCGGACACGCGTCCTCGCCGGGCGGTCCGCAGGTCAGCGCTCGGCGCGGACGGCGGCGACGGCCTCGACCTCGACGAGCTGGTCGTCGTACCCGAGCACGGCCACCCCGAGCAGCGTGCTCGGCGGGTCGTGGTCACCGAACGCGTCCCGGACAACCTCCCAGACAGCCACCAGGTCGGACCGGCAAGACGACGCCACGTAGACAGTGGTCTTGACGACGTCGGTAAGCCGGGCACCCGCCGCCGCAAGCGCGGCCTCCAGGTTGACCATCACCTGCCGAGCCTGGCCAACCGGATCACCCGGCGCGACGGTCCGCCCCTCCGCGTCCAGCGGACAGGAACCGGCGGTGAAGACAAGCCGGGCCGACGGCTCGACCGTGGCCGCGTACGCATACTCGGCGACGTCGGAAAGGGCGGGCTCGCGAATCAGTCGGGCCGGTGAGGTCACGGCGGCAACGCTACTGCCGGCCCCCGAGCGGCTCAACGGATATCCGCCAACCGGTCAGCTGACGTTCCCCCAGCTCAAGGCAACCGGTTCAACACCTACAACTGCATCGTCGGCCTGTTGCTCGATGACATCGCCATCGACGTGGCCGCCTGCCCACTCACCCGGGTCTGCAGGCGGGCGGCTAGGCGAGCATGCGGCGGATGTCGGGTTTCTTGGGTACCCGGATCCTGCGGCCGGAGTACCTGACGCCGCAGGAGGCTCTCCTTCCGACACGAGGAAGCCGCCCGAGCCCGGTGTGGGCTGGACGGCTTCTGGCATGTCGTTGGGGAGTTCAGTTGTCCAGTTTGTCGAGTCGGGGCTGCTGTCCGGCGAGCTGCGCCGCCAGTTCACGGCTTGCCACCGGACCGGGTCACCGCGCGCCAGGGCCCTGATCCCCTGCAGAGGCATCCGCGCCCAAACCGCCGCGCCACGCCATTCCCGGCGCGACCACGGCGGGCTGTCAGTCGAAGATCTGTCCCACCGTGACTCTGATGCGCTGGGGGTAGCTGTCGACGACGATGTACCAGTGGTCGTCGTACGGCACCTCCAGGACCACGGGGCTGAGATCGTAGAAGCCGCCGAAGAACTCGTACTCGTCACCGTCGAGATATGCCTGGTAGGACTCGCCGTCCATGAGGCAGACCCTGGCGGTCGAGCCGCGCAGTTCCACCTCGAACACTCCTCCACCTGCGCACGTGCCGAGATTCCAGTAGAGGTGATCCACACGCTATGTGTAGTGGATGGTGACGCCTGGCGGAAAGCCTGTCGGACGATCCCAACCGGCGGGGATCCGGTAAGCAGTCCAAGCCACCTGGACCGAGTCCCACCGTCGTCGCGCGTACCCGCAAACCGGAGATGGTGTCTCCGGAAAGCCGCATTCCGGGCGCACGCCCGGCGTTCGGCAATCGCGACGTGGGCGGGTCCGGTCGTGCTCGATCGTTCGACGACTCGCGTGGTGCGATCGTCGTCGCTGAGGTCGTCGATGGCGGTGGTGTCGACGGCCGGCGGGTAGTGCAGTGGCTACATCGGGTTGGCCGGCGTGATGTTGGCTTGGTTACGCCAGTGGTTGACGACGGCGGTGACCTCGGCGTCGGTGACCCAGGCGCCCTGGATGCGGGTGGGGGTGGACGCGCCCATAGGCAGGAACAGGCCGTCGCCACGGCCGAGGAGTTTCTCGGCGCCGGGTTGTTCGAGGATGACCCGGGAGTCGGTCAGGGAGCTGGTGGCGAAGGCGAGGCGGGACGGCATGTTGGCTTTGATGAGTCCGGTGACCACGTCGACGGAGGGGCGTTGGGTGGCCAGGACGAGGTGGATGCCGGCGGCGCGGGCGAGCTGGGTGATCCGCACGACGGAGTCCTCGACGTCGCGGGGGGCGACCATCATCAGGTCGGCCAGCTCGTCGACGACGACCACCAGATACGGGTACGGCTCCATCACCCGGTCGCTGCCGGACGGGGCGGTGATCTCGCCGGCGCGGACCTTGCGGTTGAAGTCGTCAACGTGGCGGACGCCGTGGGCGGCGAGGTCGTCGTAGCGCTGGTCCATCTCCCGCACGACCCAGCTCAGGGCCTCGGCGGCCTTACGCGGGTTGGTCACGATGGGAGTGACCAGGTGGGGGATGCCCTCGTAGACGGTCAGCTCGACCCGCTTGCAGTCGATGAGCAGCAGCCGTACCTCGTCGGGGGCGGCCCGGGTCAGAATCGACACCAACAGGGTGTTGAGGCATCCGGACTTGCCGGATCCGGTGGCCCCTCCGATGAGAATGTGGGGCATGGCGGCGAGGTTCGCGATGACCCCGCTGCCGTCGATGTCCCTACCGAGGCCCACCAGCAGCCGGTGTCCGTCGCGGGCGGCATGGGAGGGGATCACGTCGCCGAGGGTCACGGTCACCCTCTCCCCGTCAGGATTGGGCACCTCCACCCCGACGGCGCTCCTGCCAGGGATCGGGGCCAGCAGCCGCACCTCGGCTCCGACGGCGTAGGCGAACTCACTCGCCAGCCCTTCGACCTCGGCGACCTCCACACCGGGGCCGAGGGTGATCTCGTAGCGGGTGACAGTCGGCCCGCGGTGGGCCTCGGACACCGTCGCGGCCACCCTAAACGCGTCGAGCACGCCCTGGAGGGCCTTGCGGCCGGCGGCGGTGGCGGCGGTCCATGGAAGCGGTAGGGGACGAGCGAGCCACGGAGGTGGCAGGGTACCGACGGCGAGCAGGCTCACCGGCGGCAGCGGGTACCCGCCCTGGACGACCGGTGACGTCCGGGCGGCAGGCTGCCGCGTCGACGGCCGGGGTGACTCCCCGGGATCACTGGCGGACAAGGCCAGACGGGCCGTCGGAGCCGAGGACGGCGGTACGCCCACGATCGCCGTCTCCTCGTCCTCGTCGACGTCGAAGCGGTCGTCGACCTCGTCGTGGGCGGCCGGAGTGGAGGAGGCCGGGCGGTGGCGGGGGGCAGCCAGAGACCGCTCAGCCCGCTCGCGAGCGGTGCGTTCCCCGGCCAGGGCCTGCTCCAGACGTTGCCGCTCCGCGCGCAACTCGGCTGTCAGGTGCTCGGCGCGGTCCTTGTCGCCACGCACGAGGGCGGCGGTCTGCTGGGCGTGCTCCTTGGCGGCACGTTCCTGATCCCGCTCCCGCTCGCTCCGCGTCAGCGCCGTCTGCAGGTCGGACAGCCGCTGCTCCGCCTCGACCCGGCCGGCGTGCTCCCGAACGAGTTCCTCTTCCGCCCGCTCCCGGACAGCCCGCTCCTCTGCCAGCTCCCGTTCGGCCCGTTCCCGGGCGGCCCGCTCGTCCGCCAACGCCCTGGCGCGCTGATTCGGCGCCGGCGGGTTGAGCACGTGATGCTGTTCGGCCACGCGCGCCCACGCGCTGATCCAGGCGTGCCGGTGCTCCGCCGGCACACCGCACGCCTGCACGAAACTCTCGACGAACGCCTTGCTCGGCAGCCTCTTGCCGGTGAGGGCCTCAGAGATGCCCTGCCTGGTCAGCGTGATCTCCCGCCGGCCAGCGAGGTACTGCTCCCTGGCCCACTTCTCCAACTCCCGGTAGGAAGTCCTACCGGCACGGACATGCAGCCGGCGCAGCAGCACACAGAACTCCTCCAGGCTGGTTCCCACCTGGGCGGGGTCGAGTTCCTCCGAGGGTGACGACATCGCGCGGTGCCCAACCTCTCCGCTGTCCGAAACTGTCTCAGGGTGTCCGGCAGCGTACGCCACGTGGTCGATATCCACCGGCACGCGGCCGGCAACCGTCAGCCACCTGTCCGACCACGGACGACGCCGACAGAAACGTGTCCTGATCGCTCCGCGGTGATGGCCGGACACCGGCACGTGCGGCTTGCTGGAAGTCATCCCCTCCCCGCGGACACCACCGCAGCAATGACAAAGGAGCCGACCATGCCCCCAACCTGGCTCACTACCAGCCTGGACTGGCTACCACAGGCGACCATCGTGCTGGCCTTCCTCACCGCGCTGATCCGCCTCACCCTGCTCACCCCACTACTCTGGCGACGCATCCGGCGCTGGACGCGCAGGCGGCACGGAAGCTGACACCACGGCAGCCACCAGCACAACGGCGGGCCACCCCTCAAGGAGAGGCCCGCCGTCACTGCATACCCATAACCCAGAGATAGATCATTACGAGGAACGCCGGCGAGGGTGACACCGGCGACCAAGACCTGGTGACACTGCCCAGGAGCCGGTCGGCCGCAAACCACGTCTTCGCGTACCTGGTCATGCTCGCTCCAGCAGCGAGCACTCGCACAGACGAATACGAGCGGCTGCCAGTCCGCTCACTATGGTTGTCCGCCCGTCGAGACGTCGGCGCGGCCCCACCGCCCGTGGACGCCATGCAGGGTGATCTGGCCGATCCGATCGGGAATCGCCGGATCGGTCGCCAGGCGGCCGGCGTACGGCTCCATGCCGAGCATCGTCCGGAGCAACAGCATGGGGGTGCCCGTTGACCACGCCTGCGGACTACACGCGGTGGGGTACTGGACGGGGTATTCGGTCAACTCTCGTTCGTAGCCGGCGAATGCCTCCGGTAGGCGCCCCTGGAAGTACTGCGCTGCATCGATGATCGCTTCCGCGATCCGCCCGGCCTGTTCGGCGAAGCCGTAGCGCCGGAGCCCCCACGCAATGATCGAGTTGTCGAATGGCCAGACCGTGCCGACGTGATAGCCGACCGGGTTGTACCGCCCCTCGCCCTGCGCCAGGGTCCGTACGCCCCAGCCGGAGAAGAGTTCCGGTCCGGTCAGGTGGGCGGCGATCGCGCCGGCGCGGGACTCCTCGACGATGCCGCTCCACAGCAGGTGACCGATGTTCGAGGAGAGCGCGTCCACCGGGCGGCCGTCGATGTCGAGGGCCAACGCATAGAATTCACGGTCCGTGACCCAGTAGTCGCGGTTGAACCGGCGCTTGAGATCCGCCGCCTGTGCTTCGAGCGCGTCGGCGTACGCTGGGTCGTTCCAGAACTCCCGGGCCAGCCGCGCGCCGCGCATCTTCGCGTCGTAGGCGTAGCCCTGCAGTTCACAGGTTGCCCGGGGCAGCCCCGGCAACGTCCCGTCGTGGTAGGAGATGGAGTCCCAGGAGTCCTTCCAGCACTGGTTGTCCAGCCCGGTCTGCTCATTCCGACGCTGGTACCACAGGTAGCCGTTGCCCATGATGTCGCCGTACTCGTCGATCCAGTTCAGTGCGGCCCGCGCGACTGGCTCGAGGCGCCGCACCAGGGCGACGTCGCCGGTCCAGCGCTCGTACTCGTCGAGCAGCACCACGAACAGGGGAGTGGCGTCAGCCGAGCCGTAGTACGGCGAGTGGGGCTGCTCTGCGAACGCGACCGTCTCCCCGTACCGCACCTCGTGCAAGATCTTGCCGGGCTCCTCCTCGCCGAAGTCGTCCAGCCTGCTGCCCTGCAAAGCTCCTAGCACCTGCAGCGTCGTGGCCGCGAGGCCCGGCACGAACGGCAGCGCCTGCAGAGACACGAAGATGCTGTCGCGACCGAAGATGCTCATGAACCATGGCAGCCCGGCCGCCGGAACACTGTCCCCGCCGGCGATCAGCGGCATGAACCGTAGCGCGGCAAGGTCGACCAGCCCGCGCTCGTATGCCGTTGCCAGCGACTTGTTGTCGCACTCGAGCCGCGGTGCGTGACGCAGCCAGGCCTCGAGGTCCTGGCGCATCTGTGGCCTCGTCCGACCGGGCCGGCCCTGGAGGGTCACGCGAATGTCCCGCCCGTCCGGTCCCACCGTCTCGACGCGTATTTCGGCGGCCCACTGACCGTGGGGTTCGAGCCGGACGGTGAAGGTCAGGCCCCGTTCGTCAACATGGGCGGGCGGGTCACTGGTGATGACGCTCTCGCGGCGGAAGGCCCCCCGCTGATAGCCGAGACGCAGACAGCCGTTCTCGATCCGGGTGTAGTAGCTCCCCTTCTTCTGCCGTACGTCCTTGATCTCGAACAGGTCGGCGAAGTCGCTGTTGGCGTCCACGCGGATGCACACGTCGACCGGCTCCCAATTATGGTTGAGGACGGTCAGTTGCTCGTGCATGCTGCCGATGATCGAACGTTGGCGGATCACGGACAGCTCGGGTTCGATGTGGGGCGACGGGGCGACGGGGACCAGGAAGTAACGCGTCTCGTAGTACTCCAGGTCATCAACGGTCAGTGCCTGCAGCCGTTCGCCGTTGACGCTCAACTGCCAGGTCGACAGGAATCGTGTGTCGAATGAGAAGAGACCGGTCGGAAACGTGGGCGACGCGACGATGTCGCCGTTGGAGTCGCTCACCACGAATGTGCCGCCGTCCAGAATTCTGACGAGATCCGCGCTCATGGCCGGTGTTCCCGACCGCAGACGGCCTGCGGGTGGCGGGCCTCAGGCGGGCCGGGGAAAATGCGTTCAAAGCGGGCCAGCAACATCAGATCACCCTCAACCACGACCTCGTTCCGCAGCCATGCCCGCCGCATACGTTCACGGCCCGTCACCATGTCGTCGAACAGCGCCTGATCGGTGCGAACGACGCAGTCAGCCCCGCGTTCCTCCCGCGACACCCGGACCTCCCCGTTCCTGATCTCCACGAACCAGTGGTTCGTCCGGTGATCCTGGCTGAGGCTAAACACGATCGTGCCCTCCGCTCCCTCCAGCAGGGGCTCATGCCCTCGCTTGCGGACCGTCTCGAAGAACTCGCCGGTCGGATCCCAAATGGGTTCTCACCCCCTTAGTGCCACCCCACCCTTCACCCGGAAGCAGATCCCCTCAACGGCGTCACATCCCGGAGTTACCCACAACAGGTGAGCCGACACGTGCGAAGCTCTTAGCGATTACGATCATTGAGTCACGAGGTTCATAGCGTCAAACTACCGCCGACCCACCCGGGGCGTTGTTGATCGAATTGCACGGTTCCGATAGGCCAGCAGGCCGCCGACGGCCGTGGCAGCGCCGGCTATCATCATCATGATCACCATCGGGGCGATGGATCCGTTGGTCGCGCCGGTGAGGGAAAGCGCGGGAATTGGCAAAAGTGCACCGCCGACGAGCACGGCGATGGTGATGCTGGCCGCTACACCGATATAACGCAACTTGACCGGAAACAGGTCTGCCGTCAGTGCCGGCGCTACCCCGCTGAAGATCCCGTACGAGACGGCTCCGACCATCATCGCCGCCAGCAGTGCCGGCAAGGATGCCGCGCCGACCAGCCAATACGATGGCGCCGCCCAGAGGATCAGCCAAACGCCGGAAATGACGATGGCCCGTTCCCTGCCCCACCGGTCCCCGTAATGGGCGCTCACGATGGCAACGATGATTATGACGGCCGCAGTCGGCACCAGTCCGAGTTGCACCCAGGAGACGGGCAGATTCGATACGTAGACTTTGACGTAGGCAAGCAGGCTTGTCAGGTACGCATAGGCGAAGGCGGCCGGGCCAATCCCCATCAAGACCCCAATCGCAGCGGGCCGGGGCGCTTCCCGAAGGAGCCTTCGGACCTGGCCGGCACCGGCGGCTCGCCTGACGTTTGGGCCCTTCGTCGCGGCGACGAACTCTGGCGTCTCCGCCAGGCGGGCACGGAACAGCAGACCGACGATCACCAGCAACGAACTGAACAAGAATGGAAGTCGCCATCCCCACACCTCGAATACCGCCGGACCCACCGCGACGTTGACCACCACCAGCGTCACCGCGACGATCAGGATCCCTAACGGGAAGCCAATTTGTGGGAACGCCCCATATAAAGTCCGCCGATGCGGCGGCGCATGCTCGACGGCAACCACCACCGCTCCCGGATATTCGCCACCGACGGCCACCCCTTGCATCAGTCGGAGTGCGACCAAGAGAATGGGCGCGGTTATACCGATGGCCGAGTACACCGGAAGCAGCCCGATGCCGACAGTCGCCACACCCATCATGGCAAGGGACCCGAGAAGGGCAGGACGCCTGCCGACACGGTCACCGATGCGGGCGAACAGTGCAGCACCCAGCGGCCGCATGAAGAAGGCAACAGCATGACTGGAGAAGGCAGCCAGGGTGCCCAGCCAAGGGTGGAAACCGGGAAAGAAGAGCGGACCAAAAACCGTTGCCGCAATAAATGCATAGAGCAGGAAATCATAAACTTCGACCGCAGTGCCGATCATCGCGGCGAACGCGACCTGTCGCGGCGTCAGGAAGGTCTTCGGCATCAGACCTCCAGAGACGGGTACTTCCTGCAGCAGACCTCGATGAACACCGCAAGCTTCCCACCTATGCCGAAGGTAAACGTCGACTTTCCTGCCGCCCTGTCCCGTACGAAGCCTTCTGGCACGTCCACCAGGCCGACCAGATCGAGACAGCTATCGTTCAGCCCTGAGCCAACCGGCGCCAGATGATCCTCCCTCCGACAAACCGGGGAACCTCAATCGGACACCACAGCCCCGCCGGGGAGGTCGTCGCGCCCTGTCAGCGGCAACGGTCAGCGCGGCGACGCCCCCGGGCTCGGCTGCCGACCTGCGTGCGACTCTGGTGCCACCTTCCCGATGGCGTCGACGCGGCCCCACCGTCCCGGGATGTCGCGCAGTTCGATCCGGCCAAACCGGTCGGGCAGCGCCGGCGCCGTTGTCAGGTTGGCACCGTACGGCTCGAGGCCGAGCAGCGTACGCACCAACAGCAGCGGCGCTCCGGTGGCCAGAGCCTGCGGGCTGTTCGCGGCGGGGTACCGGACGGGGTGCCTCGTCAACTCGCGGTCGTAACCCCCGAAGGCCTCCGGCAACTGCCCGCCGAAGTAGTGGGCGGCGTCGATGATGCCCTCGGCGATGCGTCCCGCCTCGCGGGTGAAGCCGTAGCGGCGCAGCCCCCAGGCAATGAACGAGTTGTCGAACGGCCAGACGGTGCCGACCTGGTAGCCCAATGGGTTGTACCGCCCCTCCCCGTCGGCCAGGGTGCGCACGCCCCAGCCGGAGAAGAGCCGGGGGCCGAGCAGGTGTTCGGCGATCTTCGCGGCCCGGGACTCGTCGACGATGCCGCTCCACAGCAGGTGGCCGATGTTCGAGGACAGCGCGTCGACCTGACGGCCGTCGCCGTCGAGGGCGAGGGCGTAGTACTCACCGTCGCAGACCCAGAAGTCCCGGTTGAAGCGCTGCTTGAGCTCGGCCGCCTGCCGTTCCAGTCGGTCGGCGTACGCCGGGTCGTGCCAGAACTCGCGGGCCAGCCGGGCACCGCGGATCTTGGCATCGTAGGCGTAGCCCTGCAGCTCGCAGGTGGCGCGGGGCAGCCCGGGCAGCCGGCCGTCGCGGTAGGAGATGGCGTTCCAAGCTTCCTTCCAGCACTGGTTCTCCAGCCCGGTGTGCTCGTTGCGGCGCTGGTACCAGAGGTAGCCGTTGTCCATCATGTCGCCGTACTCGTCGATCCAGTGCAGGGCCGCCCGCGCCTCGTCCTCGTACTCCCGCACCAGCGCGACGTCCCCGGTCCAGCGCTCGTACTCGTCGAGCAGAATCACGAACAGCGGCGTGATGTCGGCGCCGCCGTAGTACGGCAACGTCGGCTGCTCCTCGAACGCCGCCATCTCGCCAAGGCGCACCTCGCGCAGGATCTTTCCCGGCTCCTCATCGCGGAAGTCGTCCAGCACGGTGCCCTGATTGATCCCCAGAACGCGCAGCGTCGTAGCGGCGAGACCCGGTACGACGGGCAGCGCCTGCAGGCTGGTGAGAATGCTGTCTCGGCCGACGAGGGTCGCCGCCCACGGCAGGCCGGCGGCGGGCATCGCCTGACCCGGAAGCGCCAGCGTCGGGTACCGCAACGCAATAAGATCCACGAGGCTGCGCCGGTACGCCGTGCTCAACGCGTCCCAGTCACACGTCAGGCGCGGCGCCTCGCCGAGCAACCCGTCGAGGTCGTGCTGGAGTTTTTGCCTGGTTCCCTGGCGACGGTGAGACAGATGATCACGAACATCCTGCCCGTCCGGGCGCAGCACCAGCGCCCGCACGTGCAGGGTCGTGGTCCACTTCTCCTGCGATCCGAGCCGGATGTGATACGTCAGCCCGTGCTCGTCGATCCGGGCCGGCTCGGTCGTGGAGATCAGCGTCTCGCGCCGAAACTTCTCCCGCTCATAGCCCAGACGCAGACGCCCGTCCTCGACACGCTTGTAGATCCGACCCACCGACTCCCGCGGTTGCCCGAGCACACCCAGTGGGGAGAAGTCGCTGTCCACCTCCACCCGGACGGTGAGATCGGCTGGTTCCGCGGCATGGTTGAGCACCGTCAACCGCTCCTCAAAGCTGGCGGCCAACGATCGCTCGCGGATCACCGACACCTTGGCGTCCACGTAATGCGTCGGCGCGCCGGGCACCAGGAAGAACCGCACCTCGAAGTAGGACCGGTTGTCCCTAGCCAGCGCGCTCACCCGTTCACCGTTGACGGTGAGCCGCCACCGCGACAGGAACCGGGTGTCGAACGAGAAGAACCCGACCGGCACCGACGGTTCGGCTTCGATGTCGCCGCCACCGGCGCTCAGCACGAAAGTGTTGCCGTCCAGGATCCTGATCAGGTCCGATTTCATCTCTCCCCTTCACGATCGCGGGCGACGGTCCGCGGATGGCGCGCCCCGGGCGGCCCGGGAAAGAGACGCTCCAGCAGGATGACGAACTGGAACTGTCCTTCAATCGCAATATCGTTCCGAACCCACGCAGGCAGCGGTTTTGCCTCGCCTCGAGCCATACGGTCGAAAAAGGCATCGGTGGTGCGGATGACGGTGTCCGCGTCGCGCTCCTCCCGCGACACCCGCACATCACCCTTGGTGATGGCCACAAACCAGTGGTCGATCCCGTGGTCGTGCTCGATGTCGAACCGGATTGTTGCCGTGGTCTTCCGCAACAGCCGTTCCCGTCCATGGCGGCCGAGTTCGTCGAAGAACTCTTCCGTCGCATCCGACATGGCACCACCCCGCAGAAATCCACCGGACCAGGACCAGCATCACTCGGATCAGAGGCGGGGACCTCACCCGGAACGGATGAACTTGGCGGGCGGCGCGGTGAACCCACCCGGTCCGGTGGTCTACCTGCTGGTCTTCGCAACCGAACGCGTCGGATGGTCAGACGACCTCGCGCGGGACTGTAAGACACGAACGGCCCTGTCTCACATTCGGTGGTGATGGAGAGTCGTGAGGGTCGTTGACAGGTCGTTCCCTTCCCCTATTCGTTGATCTCGCAGATCGCTGCGCCGGCGGTGACGGTGCTGCCGACCCGGGCGGTCAGCCCGGTCACCGTACCTGCCTTGTGGGCGTTCAGTGGCTGCTCCATCTTCATCGCCTCGAGTACGACGATCAGGTCACCTGCCGCGACCGTCGTTCCCTCCGCGACGGCGATCTTCACGATGGTGCCCTGCATCGGCGAGGTGAGCGCGTCACCGGGGGCCGCGTCGCCCATACGGGAGCCGCCGGCGCGCCGGGCCGGCTTCTTCTTCGCCGCGGCGCCGGCCCCGCTGGCCGCACCCGCCACGAATCCCAGCCCGGCGGGCAGCACGACCTCGAGGCGCTTGCCGGCGACCTCAACGGTGATCTTCTCCCGCTCGCCCGGCTCAGCCGCCCCGACGGCTCCGTCGTACGGCGGGATGTGGTTGTCGAACTCGGTCTCGATCCACCGGGTGTGGACGCCGAAGCCGCCGTCGGAGCCGACGAACGCCGGGTCGTGCACCACGGCGGCATGGAACGGGATCACCGTCGGCATGCCCTCGACGACGAACTCCGCGAGCGCCCGACGATACCGCTCCAACGCCTGGGTCCGATCCCGGCCGGACACGACCAACTTCGCCACCAGCGAGTCGAACGCCCCAGGCACGGTCTCGCCCTGGTCGTAGCCGCCGTCGAGCCGGATGCCCGGTCCGGACGGCGCGTGCCAACGGGTCAGGGTGCCCGGCGCGGGCAGGAAGTTCCGGCCCGGGTCCTCGAGTGGGACTCGGCCGGACTCCCCCGGAACTCGCCGCCATCTTCCGCGACTGGAACACAGGTGACCTCGAGTCCTTCCTGATCGGCATCACCGCCGAGGTGCTCGACCACGCCGACAGCACGACCGGACGACCGTTCGTGGACGTGGTGCGGGACCAGGCCGGCCAGAAGGGCACCGGCCGCTGGAGCGTCCAGACGGCCCTCGACCTCGGTGTACCGGTGAGCGGGATGGCCGAGGCGGTGTTCGCCCGCGCTCTCTCCGGCGATGTCGAACGCCGTTCGGCCGGTCAGGCACTGCCCGGCCCGGCAGTGCCGGTGGCCGTCGACGACGCCGCGCAGTTCACCGAGGACATCCGCCACGCGCTCTACGCGTCCAAGCTGGTGGCGTACGCGCAGGGCTTCGACGTCATCCGCGCGGCCAACGCCGAGTACGGCTGGACGACCGACCTCGGCGCGGTCGCCGCGCTGTGGCGGGGCGGCTGCATCATCCGGGCACGCCTCCTGGACCGGGTTCGCGAAGCCTACGACCGGCACGACGACCTGCCGTCGCTGCTGGTCGACACCCACTTCCGGGACGCGCTGACGGTGGCACAGAGTGGTTGGCGGCGGGTGATCGCGACCGCCGCCGGGCTCGGCGTACCGGCACCCGGCTTCGGCAGCGCGCTGGCGTACTACGACGGGCTGCGGTCACCGCGCCTGCCGGCGGCTCTCGTCCAGGGCCAGCGGGACCTGTTCGGCGCGCACACCTACCAGCGGGTCGACCGGGCGGGCACCTTCCACGTCGACTGGTCCGGTAATCGCGATGAACGGGCGGTCTGACTCCAGCACCGGTGTCGTCCTCGGTGTCGACATCGGAACCACCAGCACAAAAGCGGTCGCCTTCGACCGTGCCGGCCACGTCCGCGGTTCGTCCTCGGTGGCGTACCCGCTGCTCGAACCCGAGCGGGGGCATGCCGTCCAGGACCCGGTCGCGATCGTCGAGGCGGTCGTCTCCGCAGTGGCGACAGTCGCCGGCCGGCAGGCCGCGCAGGGACGGCCCGTGGCGGCGGTTTCGTTCAGCAGCACCATGCACACCCTGATCGGCGTCGACGAGGCCGGCGCGCCACTGACACCGTCGGTGACCTGGGCGGACACCCGGGCACACCAGCAGGCCGACCGGCTGCGGACGGACCCGGCAACGGCGAGCCTGCACGCCAGGACCGGCACACCGATCCACGCGATGTCTCCGTTGGCCAAGCTGGTCTGGTTCCGTGAGCAACAGGCCGAGGTGTTCTCCCGCGTCCGGCGCTGGGTCGGCATCAAGGAGTACGTCCTGCACGCGCTCTGCGGGCGGTGGGTCGTCGACCACTCCGTCGCGTCCGCGACCGGTCTACTGAACCTCGTCGAGCGCGGCTGGGACCGGCAGGCGCTGGCGGTGACGGGAGTGACGGCCGCTCAGCTTTCCGAGCTGGTGCCGGTCACCTACTCGGACCTCCGCGCATTGCCGGCGGTCAGCGCCCGACTGGGCCTGCCGGACGGAACACCGTTCGTGGTGGGCGGTGCCGACGGTCCGTTGGCCAACCTCGGGGTCGGAGCCGTCCGTCCCGGCGTACTGGCCTGCTCGATCGGCACCAGTGGCGCCTTGCGGGTGATGACTGATCGCCCCACGGTCGACAGGCGGGGACGACTCTTCTGCTACGCCCTCGATGAGGAGCGCTGGACCGTCGGCGGTGCGATCTCCAACGGTGGACTGGTGCTCCAGTGGGCGGACCAGACCCTGATGCGGCAGGCGTCGGCTGCTCCGGGCCGGGTGGACACCGCGTCGGACGCTATCGCATTGGCGGCCAGCGTCGGACCGGGTTCGGACGGGCTGATCATGCTTCCCTACCTGATGAGCGAGCGCGCACCCTTCTGGGACTCGGCGGCTACCGGCGCCTACATCGGGCTCACCCGGGCGCATGGCCGTGCACACCTGGTGCGGGCCGGCCTGGAAGGGGTGTGCCAGCAGTTGGCACTGGTGCGGCAATCCCTCCACGACGTCGGCATCACGATCGAGGAGATCCGGGCAACCGGCGGCGCCACCCGCAGCCCCATCTGGCGGCAGATGCTGGCCGACGTCCTCGGTGTGCCGATCGGCTTCCCCGTCGACCACGAGGGGTCGGCATACGGCGCGGCGCTGGTCGGAATGCGGGCGATCGGTCTGATTGACCGCTTCGAGGAACTCGTCGACCGGATCGAGGTCGGTCAGGTCGTCGAGCCGATGCAGGAGGCAGCCGACCTGTACGCCGCGCTCCGGCCGATCCACGAGGCGGCGTACGCCGCCCTGGGGCCCTGCATGCGGCAACTGCGCGACCTGTCCGGCTAAGAAGGTCTCCTGACAGTGAGGTGACTGGGCAGGCGGACCTCCTGTCCGACTCGGGGCGCAAGGATTCCTCGTAGGAACGTCGGCGGGGTGAGATCACTGAGGCCTCTTCATCGTGATGTGCCTGGTCACGGTGGGTGCGGTGAGATCTCGTGTCGACATAGGACGAGGCTCCCGGTAAGTGTCAATCCCCTGGTCGACACCCGGCTCGGCTACATCCTGCCGCTGGTGAACTCGTGCTTGCCAGTGGCGGTGTTCATCCTGCGCCGGTTCGGCGACGCGTGCGTGCCGGTCGGCGGTACCGGGATCGTGGCCGGGCCGACATCGTCGGCGGTCGGCACGGCGATGCTGCACGGCCTCTGCGTCGAGGTGGCCGAACTCCTTGCCGCCCGTGGGATCGCGCCGCCGGTTTACCGCTCGGCCAACCTGGACGCCGGCGATGCGGCCAACCGCCACCTGTTCCGCGAGTACGCCGGCCGCGTCGACTACCTGGGCTGACATGCGGGACCAGCAACGACCGATCGGTGCGCCGAGACGCGAAGCCAACCTGCGGAGGATCTTGCGCAAGGTCGTGGCGCCTCTGGGCATGTCACGGGGCGCGGGTGGCTGAGAGTGACCGCACCGGCAGGCCAGCCGGCGCCCGCAGCAGCGTTCGGGCGGACACGCCGCCTGCGGCGGCGACCCCAGCGCGGGCCTGGTGGCCATCTACCGCCGCGCCGACCGCGTCGTCGGCGCGCTCCCCGTCGACTGGACGAGGGACATCATGAAGTTTCCGGCGCCGCATCGCCGACCGGGCGCGTGGCATAGGGCGCTGGTGCTGGCCACGGACTGACCGCCGCACCGCGCGATGGGCCGCCCGGCCCCCTGTCGGGGTGGGGACGGGCGGCCCTGTCGCGCTGGCCGGTCCGGCATCGGCATGACATCCGGCCTGGACCCTGTCCGGCAGGGGTTCCATGCTGGTCCAGGGATGCCGACCTCGCGGAACGCCGGGCCGCTTGCCGGAGGCACCCCCGTCACTGAGGTGCCGTCCGGCATCAGCGGGTGTAGAGGATCTTGGTGCCTCCCGCGTTGACGGCGGAGACGGAGTTGACCCCGGACAGGTTGGGCACCTGCAGGTTCCGCCAGCCCGCGTTGCTCGCCGCCTCGTACACGCGGCCGTTGTTGACCGTGTATACGATTCTCGTGCCGTCCGCCAACGAGATGGCGGACAGACCGCTCCCGTAGAGGGGGCTACCGTTGTACCCCACGGCATACGGCGTCCAGTTGCCGCTTCCGGCTTCCCACACCGCGCCGGCACGGATTGTGTACAGCACCGTGCCGCCGTCATAGGGAATGGCCGACAGCGCCGACACACCACTCAACGTGGGCACTCGCAGGTTTCGCCAGCCGGCGTTGCTACCGGCCTCGTACACGTAGCCGTCCCGCATCGTATAGACGATCCGCGTGCCGTCGGCCCGCAGCACCGCGCTGACCGAATCCGCGTAGATCGGGCTTCCGTTGTATCCCACCGCGTACGGCCGCCAGTCGACGCTGGACGACTCCCACACCGCGCCCGCGCGGATCGTGTAGAGAACGGTCCCGCCGTTGAAGGCAATCGCCGACACGGCTGAGACGTTGTCGAGGTTCGGCACCCGCAGGTTCCGCCACCCGGCGTTGCTCGCCGCCTCGTACACGTACCCGTCACGCACCGAGTAGATGATTTTCGTGCCGTCCGCGCGCAGGACCGCGCTCACCTTCGATGCCACGATCGAGGCCACCGGAAGCGGCTGCCAGCCGGAGTTGTCCGCCGTCTCGAACACCTGCGTGTTCGACGCGGGCGGGGTCGTGCCCGCGTACTGGTTGTAGTAGTTCGTCGCGTAGCTAATCCGCGTTGACTCGTGACAGGTTCCGCAGCGCTCGTAAAGGTCCTGGAACGCGACGGTCGCGTCGGCAATCGTGCTCGACGCCCGCAACTGCGCCAGCCCGTAGCCCGAGATGTTCGTCAGCTCCCACCAGATGAAGCCGAGCTGCGCGTCCAGGCTCCACACGTTCTGGCCGGTCACCGTCGCGTACCAGGTCGCGTTGGCGCTCGCGGTCGTGTCCCAGCGGCCGCCGGTGCTCCACTGCGCGATCCCGCGGCCAGGACCGCCCGGCTCCTGCGCCAACGGGTTGATGTTGGACTCCTGCGCTAGGTTGCCCAGAACGCCTGCGGTCTGTTCCGCGGTGAGTCCCTTGCCCACGAAGAAGTCCCACGCCCTCCTGGAGTTGTCGGCGGCGCGTGCCTCACCGGGGAAGCCGATCCCGGATACGACGATGAGCCCTGCTAGGGCCACCAGACCAACGCGCCGCAGTAGCGCGTTCGGCAAACGATTCATGGTGTTTCCCACTCGTCTCGGTGTCACCGGGTGTAGAGGATCTCCGTGCCGCTGGCGTAGATGGCGGAGACGGCACCGACTCCGCCTAGGTTGGGCACCCGTAGGTTCCGCCATCCCGCGTTGCTTGCCGCCTCGAACACCGCGCCGTCGCGCACCGTGTAGACGATCCGCGTGCCGTCGGGCCGGTGGAGCGCGCTGACCGCATTCGCGTAGATGGGACTTCCGTTGTACCCCACGGCGTACAGCCGCCAGTCGACGCTGGAGGCCTCCCACAAGGTGCCCGCCCGGATCGTGTAGAGCGTCGTCGTTCCGTTGCGGGAGATGGCCGACACGGCTGCCACGCTGTCCAGGTTGGGCACCCGCAGGTTCCGCCATCCCGCGTTGCTTGCCGCCTCGAACACCGCGCCGTCGCGCACGGTATAGACGATCCGCGTGCCGTCGGACCGCAGCACCGCGCTGACCGCGTCCGCGTAGATCGGACTTCCGTTGTACCCAACGCAGAACGGAACCCAGTCGCCGCTCGCGCACTCCCACAACGCGCCCGACCGGATCGTGTAGAGCACGACCCCGCTGCCGACCGCGATCGCCGAAATCGCCGACACGCCGGCCAGGTTGGGCACGCGCAGGTTGCGCCAACCCGCGTTGCTCGCCGCCTCGTACACGTACCCGTCACGCACCGAGTAGATGATCTTCGTGCCGTCCGCGCGCAGGACCGCGCTCACCTTCGACGCCACGATCGAGGCCACCGGAAGCGGCTGCCAGCCGGAGTTGTGCGCCGTCTCGAACACCTGCGTGTCCCCCGGAGGCGCGTCACCGCCAAGGAACGCCAACGGGTTGATGCGCGTGCCGGAGGGGTCGTTCATGTGCCAGTGCAGGTGTGGGCCGGTCGAGGAGCCCGAGCCCGGCGCGCCCGGGTAGCCGCCGGACAACCCGACGATGTCGCCCATCGCGACCCGGGTGCCGTTCGCCACGACGAACCCGGACAGATGCAGGTACTGGGTTTTGTAGCCGTTGTCGTGGTGGATGACCGCCGTGTAGCCGCCGGTGCCGTTGTCGGGGTCGTTGTAGACCACACCCCCGCCCGCCGCAGGCAGCCGGGTGCCGACGGGCATGCCATAGTCGATCCCGCCGAGCGAGCCGCGGGCCAGGTGCCCTTCCCACGTCTCCGTGATCGGGTACCCCGTAAAGGGGTTGTAGAACCCGGGCACGGCCGCGGCCGCCACCCCAGTCCCCACGGTCACGCCTGCGACGGCGACCGCGCCCGCTGTCGCCGTCACACGCAAGAAAGTCCGCCTGTCGATCCCGTCCATGCCCACCACCTGGGTCTCAATGCGTTCACGGAATATCCGAAAACGAGCCTAGGAAGCGACAGCCGGCGATACATCGGTCAATCGACCGATGGCGATCAATGCAACGACGGGTGCGCCATCCGGGACCGGCCTGGTCCGCGACACCCCCGGCGGGGCCCGCTTCGATACAGGGCGGAGTCAACTGGTCGTCGCGACACCTTGTCGGAGAGGTGGAGCGATGGGCAGTGGGCCGGGGCAGAAGCGGGCTCGGCAGTATCGGGGTCACCCATGCCGGGGAATCCCTCTTCGCCCCCGGCAGTGACGGCGTAGCCACCGGAATGCAGAACGTCAGGACTGGTAGGCGGGCGTCCAGCCACGGTCCTCGGGCCGCTGTCGCACTGCCGGGCGTGAACTGCGGTTCTCGTGCAGCGCGAGTAGGACCACCGAGGTCAGTACCAGCACCAGGCCGGTCCACTGGCTCGTGTCGAGTTGCCCGTCGAGCAGGGTGAGTCCGACCACGGCGGCCGTCAGCGGGAAGGCCAGTTCGGCCAGGGCCGCGCTCGACGCGGGCGTGTGCCGGAGGGCGTGGTAGTACAGCGACAGGGCGAGCAGGCCCGGTACGGCCGCGAGCAACACCAGCCGCGGGACCAGCTCCACCGGAACCGTGACCGGCGTGCGGGTCGCCGCGGCGAAGGTGGCGAGGGTGACCAGTCCGACGGTGAACCGAAGCGTAGTGACATGCAGGAAGGACAGTTCGGCGCTGACCATCCGGCCGAGGACGGTGCCGGCTGCCCAGAGCGCCGCGGCCCCGGTGGCCAGCCCGGCCGCAGCGAGGCTGCGGGGGTGCATCCCCAGCGGGTCGGGGAACGCCAACAGCCAGGCGCCGACGACCGCAGGCACTGCGAAGAGGGGAAACCGCCGGCTCACCCGTTCCCCGAGCAGCGCGGCGGCCAGGACGATCGCCAGCGCTGGTTGCAGCTTCTGCAACACCTGCGGGGTGATCGGGTCGCCCAGCCGGAACGCGGCGGTGAACAGCGTCGTGGCCAGCGCCGAGGAGCCGGCTCCGATCACCAGCACGGCCAGCTTCGTCCGCACGGAGCAGCGGGCGAGGGTTCGTAGGGCCGAGATCAGCCAGGGCGACACCAGGAGCACGAGGACGACGTGTTCGGCCAGGACCACGCTCAGCGCCGGAAGCTGCTGGGAGAGCGGTTCCCGCAGCAGGCCGGAGAAGCCCCAGAGGCTGGCGGCGACGGCGACCAGCCAGGTGCGGTCGCTGGAGGCGCGGCTGGCGATCGGGATCATCGTGTCCTTTCCGGGGCGGTGGGGCACCGACCTGTGGGCCGGTGTCGCTTTGATCAGTGTCGGGCGGCGGACGGGGTCGGCTGGTCGGCGGACGGTGACCCGACCCACGAGCGGGTCGCCCCGCCGAGGCGGTCGGTCCCGAGCAAGAGCAGGTGGGCGACGGTGTCCACGTCCCGCCGCAGCCCGGGCGCGGTCACCGGGAGATCGTGATAGCCGTCGGCGAGGAACCGGCGGCGAGAGTCGGGGCCGAGGAAGGGCCGGAACTCGCCGGGATCGGTGAGTGTCACCATGGTGGTCCCGGTGCCGTCGGCGTCCGAGACGATGGACCGTGGGTGGGATCCGGCCGCCGTCAGCGCCGCGTCGAAGTCCGAGGGCTGTGCGCCGGCAAGATCGGCCATGGCGACGGCCAACCGCGCGTCGGGGAGCGCCTCCCGGGCGACGATGAGCGCGGTGAGGACTTCCCGGTTCAGGTCTGGCCCGCAGGTGGTGCCGGCGACGACGGCGCCGGCGGCCAACGCCGCGCCGACCACCTCCGGGTCGGTCGCGGCGACGACGACGGCACACACCCGACGGGCACGCGTCAGCCTGCCCACGACGTCGAGCAGCATCGCCCGGGCCAGTGCGCTCCGTTCGGAGACGTCGAGACCGACGCATCTGGTCTTGGCCGCCGCGAAGGGCTTTGCCGGTACGACCACCACCCACGAGCCGTCCGTCATGCGTCGGGTTCCATCCTGGTCAGCCGGCCGTACAGCTCGGGTCGCCGGTCGCGGAGGAAGGGGCGTCGACGGCGGGAGAGGTCGACGAGGCTCAGGTCCACCTCGGCCACCGCCACGTCGTCGCGGTCGTCGGCGGTCTGGGCGAGCACGTCACCGTTGGGGCCGTACACCGCGCTGAGTCCGAAGTAGTCCTTCACGCCCTCGGTGCCGACCCGGTTGGCGCAGATCACGAAGAGCCCGTTGAACACGGCGTGAGCGCGCAGCTCCAGCTGGAACACCTCACGCATCGGGGCGCTCGCCGAGGCGACCGGGACGCAGAGCACCGACCCGCCACGTAAGGCGACGATGCGGCTCAGCTCGGGGAAGTGCCGCTCGTAGCAGATGATGGTGCCGACTCCGGTCTCACCGGTCTGGACCACTTCCGGCTCGGCGCCGCCCGGTTGGAAGTAGAACTTCTCGGGGAAGCCGTTGGAGAACGGCAGGTGCGACTTGCGGTACACCGACCTGAGTTCGCCGTCGACGTAGGTGCAGGCGGTGTTGTGGTACACCCCCGGCACCTGCCCCGCCTCGAAGATCGACGAGACGATGGTCATCCGGTGCCGCTTCGACCGCTCGGCCGCCATCCGGTTGGACGGGCCGTCGAGTTCCTCGGCGTACTGGAAGTAGTCGAGGTCGGGCTCCGGCTGGACGAACGGCACCGCGAACAGCTCTGGCAGGAGCAGGATCCGAGCGCCCTGGGCGGCCGCGTCGTCGATCAGGTCGGCGGCCCGGCCGATCGTCTCGGCCCGGTCGTCGGTGGCGCGAAGTTGCAGGGCGGCGAGTCTCACGCGGGGACCTTTCCGACAGCCGGGGCCAGGCCGGTCAGAGCCAGGCCGGAACGGGTCTTGTACCGCTTGTTCACGCTGATCAGTACTGCGGTCAGCGGTTCCAGTTGCCGGGCCAGGCGCAGCCGGCCGGCGTCGAGGGCGCGGCCGCCCGTCACGTCGGCCGCGAGGGCCATCACCCGTTCCTTGGCAGCGATGTCGTCACCGCAGACCAGGACGTCCTCGTGGCTCAGGTCCGCCTCCGGGTCGAGCAGGAGGGGGGCGGCCAGGTGGTGGAATGCCCCGACCACGGTGGCCGAGGGGACGAGTTCGGCGGCCTCCTCGGCAGCGCTTCCGGCCAGGACGTTACGGCCGTACGGCCCGAAGCGGTCGAAGCTCAGCGGGTTGACGCAGCTGATGACGATCTTGCCGGCCATCGCACGCGCCAGGCTGGTCACCAGTTGGGCGTGTCCGTCGTACGGCACGGCGAGCAGCACGATGCCGGCGCTCTCCGCAGCCGCCAGGTTCGCCGCACCGGTGATCCGGGCAACGCCGGCCTGCTGGGCCAGCTCCTCGGCGGCGGCCGTGGCCCGCTCGGCGTCACGTGATCCGAGGACGACCTCGTGTCCGGCGAGCGCCAGGCGGTAGCCCAGCCCCCGGCCTTGTGGGCCGGTGCCACCGACCACGGCGATGCGGGTGGGAAGGTTTTCTGTCATCGGGTCATCCCTTCGCGGCCTGGGCGAGCCGGGTGAGGGTCTGTTCCTTGTCACCCAGCGTGGAGATGATCGGGCAGCGCACCCCGGCCTCGTGGTACGACTGCAGCTTCTGGAAGGCGTCGTCGGTGGAGCCGCAGGCGGTGACGTTCTGCACCAGGCTGTTGGGAACCAACTGCATCGCCCGCTTGATGTCCTCCGGCGTGGCGGGCCAGCCGGCGATCTCCTGCAACCGGTCGACGAGTTCGCGCTCCACCCCGCAGTGCTCGGCGATGTGCGGCTGCTGGCAGAGGTAGAGGGTGAGGAAGGCCTTGCACGCGTCGATGGCCTCCTGCGGGTCGTCGTCGTTGACGCTGCACGCCACGATCTGGGTCAGGTCGATGCCGTCGCGGCCGTCGGTCCGCTTGGCCACCCCCCGCTCGATCGCCTCACGGGCACCGACCATGTACGACGGGGGAAGCAGGAAGTCCATGTGTACGCCGTCGCTGATCTCGCCGGCGAGTTCGAGCATCCGCGGGCCTACCGCACCGATGTAGATCGGGATGTCGACCGGCTTGTTCTCGCGGTACATGCTGTCGAAGCGCACGTCCTTCATCTGCACGAACTCGCCGTCGAACGAGACGAGTTCGTTGCGGAAGAAGGCCTGCAGAACGGTGATGTACTCGCGCATCGACTTGATCGGCTTGGCCAGCGGCTGGCCGACCTTCGTCGCCAGCGGCTCCCACCAGGCGCCGATGCCCAGGATCGCCCGGCCCGGCGCCACCTCGTCCAGGGTCTTGAAGGTGACCGCCATCAGGGCCGCGTTGCGGCTCTTGTTGTTGACCACACCGGTGCCAATCTTCACGTTCTTCGTCCTACTCGCGATGATCGCCGCCGGGACGATGCCATCGCGCGCGAGTCGTCCCTCGGCGACCCACACGGACTCGAACCCGTTCTGGTCGGCGAACTCGGCCTGCCAGTAGGTCTGCTCCAGGCTGAGTCGCTCGCCGACATGGATACCCAGGGGAAGTTTCATCACTGTGTCAGCTCCGCTCGGTACGTGGTGGAGTGTGGGAATCGGTGGGTCAGGAGAGGCGCGGCGCGGCGCGGGTCAGGAAGGTTCCCCGGCCGGGGGTGTCGTGCCGGAGGCCGGCCGCGTCGACCAGGTGCTCACCCCGGGAGAACACGTGTACCGGCTTGCCGGTCACCCGCATGCCCTCGTAGATGTTGTAGTCGGTGCGCATGTGCGAACCCGCCGCCGTGATCACGTGATCGGCCGCCGGATCCCAGACCACCAGGTCGGCGTCCGCCCCGACGGCGACGATCCCCTTGGCTGGGAAGAGGCCGAACAGCTTGGCCGGCCGGGTGGCGACCAGGTCCACGAAGCGGCACGGGTCGATCAGCCCGCCAGCCACCCCGGCCTGCCAGAGGACCATCAGCCGATCCTCGATGCCCGGGACGCCGTTGGGCACCTTCGGGAAGTAGCCGGGGCTGCGCATCTTCTGCGGCGGCAGGTCGTCGGGCTGGTGCAGGCAGAAGCCGGCGTGGTCGGTGGCGACGGTGGACAGGGCGCCGGTGGCGAGCATCCGCCACAGGCCGTCCTGGTTGCTGCGTTCCCGGATCGGCGGCGAGCAGACGTACGCGGCGGCGTGCTCCCCGAGGTCCGCGTAGTCCTCGTAGGCGACGACCAGGTACTGCGGGCAGGTCTCGCCCCACACCCGCGACCCGGCCGCCCGGGCCCGGCTGATCTCGTCGGCCGCCGCCGCGCTGGAGACGTGCACCACGTACAGCGGTGTACCGATGGTGTCGGCGAGCACGACCGCCCGGTGCACCGCCTCGGCCTCGGACTCGTGCCCATGTGCCCGCAGGTGGAAGCTCTCGGCTGTCTGGCCGCTGTCCACCAGGCGCCGAACCTCCCGGGCGACCATGTGTCCGTTCTCGGCGTGCACCATCGGCAGTACGCCGAGCTCGCGCGCCAGCTCGAAGCCGTCGAGCAGCTCGTTGTCCTCGACCATCTGGCCCGGGTAGGCCATGAAGAACTTCCAGCTGGTGGCGCCCTCCGTGACCAGCCGACGCAGGTCGTCGAGGACGTCCGGCTGGGCGGCGCGGGGCGGGACGATGGCGTGCAGGCCGACGTCGATCACTGCCTTCGCCGCCGCCGCGTCCCGTCGGCGCAGGTAGGTGTCGTACAGCGACCGGTCCGGTTCCTTCTTGACGAAGTCGAGGACGGTGGTCGTGCCGCCGCACGCCGCCGCGACGGTCCCGGTGTGGAAGTCGTCGGCGGTGTGGGTACTGAACCCGTCGACCGGGTACTCCAGGTGTGTGTGCGCGTCGATGCCACCGGGCATGACCAGCTTCCCGGTCGCGTCGACGACGTGGTCGGCGGTCCAGTCCGGCCCGGCGCCGAGGGCGACGATCCGGCCGTCACGCACCAGCACATCGGCGCGGACCGCCGCATCGGCGTTGACGACCGTGCCGTTGGCGATCAACGTCGTTGGCATCTCGTACCTCTCCTCCCCGGCGGGCTCCCACCCGTCGTGCCGTTCGTCAGCCCTGGTAGTGCTCGTCGGCGAGGGACAGGACCTCGTCGAGGACGCCGAGCGCGAGATCGATCTCCTCGGCGTTGATCACCAGCGGCGGGGTCAGCCGCAGGACGTTGAAGTTGGCGGTCAGGTAGACGCCCTGCTGCATCGCGGCCTTGAGCAGGCGGCTGACCGGGGCCGCCGCCGGGCCCTTGGCGTTGAACGGGACGAGCGGCTCCCGGGTGTCGCGGTCGCGCACCAGCTCCACGCCGTAGAACAGACCCCGGCCACGGATGTCGCCGATGCTCGGGTGGCTCTCCGCCAGCTTGGCCAGGCCGGCCCCGAGCCGCTCCCCCATTGCCCGCGCGTTCTCCACCACGCCCTCGTCCTGCATGATCCGCAGGGAGGCCACGCCGGAGGCGCAGGCGAGCGGGTGTCCGGCGTAGGTCAGACCGCCCCAGAACATGTGGTCGCGCAGCCAGTCGGAGATCCGGGCGGAGACCGTCATTGCCCCGAGGGGTACGTAGCCGGAGTTCAGCCCCTTGGCGGTGGTGAGGATGTCGGGCACGACATCCCAGTGGTCGCAGGCGAACCACTCACCGGTACGGCCGAAGCCCGCCATCACCTCGTCGAAGATGAGCAGGATGCCGTGCCGGTCGCAGACCTCCCGCAGCGACCGCAGGTATCCGTCCGGCGGGTAGAGCAGTCCGTTCGTGCCGGTGACCGGTTCGATGATCACTGCGGCGACCGTCTCCGGGTTCTCGTACTGGAGGATCTCCTCCAGGTGCGGCCCCCCGGAGCAGACCGGGCACGGGTCGGGGTGCCCGGCCGGGCACCGGTAGGTGTAGGGGTCGAGCATGCGCACCACACCGGTCATCCCCGGCTCGGCCGCCCATCGGCGCGGGTCGCCGGTCAGCGACATCGCGCCCGCCGTGGCGCCGTGGTACGAGCGGTAGCGGGCGATGATCTTCTGCCGGCCGGTGACGTGCCGGGCCAGTCGGATGGCGTTCTCGTTGGCTGCCGCTCCGCCGGTGGTGAAGAAGCTCATCTTCAGGTCGCCGGGGGTCAGTTCGGCCATCAGCTCGGCCAGCTCCGCCCGGGAGCGCTCGGCGAAGCCGGGTCCGATGTAGCAGAGTTGCTCGGCCTGGGCGCGGATGGCCTCGACCAGTCGGGGGTGCTGGTGACCCAGGTTCAGGTTGACCAGTTGTGACTGGAAGTCGAGGTAGCGGCGGCCGTCGTAGTCCCAGAACCACGATCCGGATCCGCCGGCCACGGGGATGGGGTCGAGCGCGCCCTGCACCGACCAGGAGTGGATGACGTACTCCCTGTCGATTTCTTTGACCCGCTGGCTGGTCCAGGTGTCGGTGTCGGTGATCGTCATCGGCTGGCCTCCGTCCCGTCCGGCTGGGTCAGTTGCTCTTCAGCTCGGCGCCGAAGGCGGCGAGCCGGGCCAGCGGGCGTCCGGCGTTCGACGCGGCGCAGACCACGAGGATCTCCCGGGGCCGCGGCACGTCGGCTACCTGGAGGGTCACCGTCTGGTGGTGCGAGCGGGTCTTGGCGTCCAGCTTGTGCTTGAGCGGGATGTCGATGGGGCTGCCGGGCAGGCCGACCTTCTCGGCGGCGGGCAGCAGTTCGGTGCCGCCGGCCGGGTTGCGGAAGGCGTTGCCGAAGCGGAGGTTGTGGATCAGCGCCGAGCCGTGCTCGACCTCGCCGTCGATCCCGACGAGCGCCGCCTTGCCGAACGCCTCGACCTCCTCGCCGAGCAGTTCCACGCAGGCGGGGCCGACCAGGTTGCCGATCTCCTCACCGATCTCGTCGGCGAGGGTGACCAGGTCCTGGACGTACTCGCTGGGGTAGGGATTCTCGATGACCACGCCGGCGAAGGCGATCCGGTGCACCGGCTGCACCGCCCTGCCGTTCTCCAGTCGCGTCTCTTCGAGGTGACGGATCAGCTTGCGAACACGGACGCCCACGATCACTCCTTAGTGGTTCACTGGATGGACCATCGGTTCATATATTGGTTCTGCGGGAAGAGCGAAGTCAATAGCCTTCAAGGACAGATCCCGGGGCCCGGAGTGCCCGCGCGTCGCCCGATCCCCGCAGGTCACGAAGGACTCCGCCCCCTACCGGCGAGACGGGCCCCGGCTCAGCTCACGGCCGGTCCGTCAATAGACGTAGAGGTCAGTCCGCCGGTCGGCCACTGGCTGGTTGAACGGGTTGTGCAACCGTTCGGCACGCGAGCCGATCAGGTCCACCTCCGCCAGCAAGAGTTCCTCCCGGTCCGGGCTCGCCGGGCCGGCGAGCGGCCAACCGTCGGGTCCCACGAGGACGGACCGGCCGACGAACGTCTGCCCCCGCTCGACTCCGATCCGGCTGACCCCGGCGACGTAGCACTGGTTGGAGTGCGCCCCGGTCATGCACATGAGGTTCGCCATCGCTGGGGCGGTCTCGGGCTGCCCAGGCACCGGCACCCAGTTCGACGGCAACACCACCAGGTCGGCACCCTGCAACGCCGCGCTGCGGAACGTCTCGGGGAACCAGGCGTCGTAGCAGATCCCGATCCCGATCCGACCCAGCGGCGTGTCGAAGACCGGGAAGCCTTCCCCGTTACGGTCGTAGATCTCCTTCTCGTCGTTCCACAGATGGGCCTTGCGGAAGGTTCCGACATGGCCGGTAGGGCCAAGCAGCACTGCCGCGTTGAAGACCCGGTCCCCGTCCCGCTCGGTGACCCCACCCACGATCCACACGTCCAGCTCGGCGGCGAGCCTCGCCCAGGCGGCGACCGTAGGGCCGTCCGGCACCGGCTGGGCATGGTGCGCGGCCTCCGCCCGGTGGGCGAAGACGTATCCCGCCGAGGCCGCCTCCGGCAACACCACGAGCCGGGCCCCACGGCCCGCCGCCTCCCGGATCCAGTACGAGGTCTTGGCGATGTTCACCGGGATGTCACCGAAGACCGGCTCCAGTTGGACCCCGGCGAGCAGGAACCTGGTCACCATGACGCCCGTACCGCCGCATACTTGATGTTCAGGTACTCGTCGATGCCGGCCTTGCCGCCCTCGCGCCCGAGACCGGACTGCTTGACCCCGCCGAACGGTGCCGCCGGGTTCGAGATGATGCCCTGGTTGAGCCCCACCATCCCGCTCTCGAGGCGCTCGGTCACCCGCAGGCCACGGCCGAGGTTCTCCGTGAAGACATACGCGGCGAGGCCATACTCCGAGGCGTTGGCCCTGCCGACCGCCTCGTCCTCGTCGTCGAAGACCACGACCGGGGCGACCGGGCCGAAGATTTCCTCCCGGACGCACCGGGCGCCGTCGGGCACTCCAGACAGGACAGTCGGCGCGAAGAAGTGGCCCTCCCCGGCGATCGGTCCGCCGCCGGTGACGACGCTCGCCCCCGCCTGCGTCGCATCGGTGACCAACTGAGCAACCGACGCCACCGCGGCCTGGTCGATAAGCGGCCCCACCTCGGCCGAGGGGTCCAGCCCGTGACCGACGCGCAGCCCCTGCAGCCGCTCGGCCAGCGCGCCGACGAACCGCTGCGCCACCGACCGCTGCACGTAGAACCGGTTCGCGGCGGTGCACGCCTCACCCACGTTGCGCATCTTCGCCTGCACGGCCCCCTCGACCGCCAGCTCCAGGTCGGCGTCGTCGAACACGATGAACGGCGCGTTCCCGCCCAGCTCCATCGACGTGCGCAGCACCCGCTGCGCGGACTGGGCGAGCAGCGTCCGACCGACCGGGGTCGAGCCGGTGAACGACAGCTTGCGCAACCGGTCGTCGGCGAGCAGCGCCGAGGTGACCCGGCCGGACTGCGAGGTGGTGAGCACGTTGACCACACCACGCGGCAGGCCGGCCCGCTCCAGGATCTCCACCAACGCCAGCATCGACAGCGGGGTCTGCTTGGCCGGCTTGACCACGACGGTGCAGCCGGCCGCCAGGGCGGGACCGATCTTGCGGGTGCCCATCGCCATCGGAAAGTTCCACGGGGTCACCAGTAGACAGGGGCCGACCGGCTGCCGCAGGACGACGACGCGCGAGTTCCCGGCCGGTGCCGTGAGGTAGCCCCCGTCGATCCGGACCGCCTCCTCGGCGAACCAGCGGAGAAACTCCGCGGCGTAGGTAACCTCGGCCTGGGACTCCGCGAACGCCTTGCCCATCTCCAGGGTCATCATCCGGGCCAGGTCGTCCCGGCGTTCGATGACCAGGTCGAACGCCCGGCGCAGCACCTCTCCCCGTTCTCGGGGCGGGGTGGCGGCCCAGCCGGACTGGGCACGGGTGGCGGCGGCCAGGGCGTCCAGCCCGTCGGCGACCGAGGCGTCCGCCACCTCGGCGATCGTCGACCCCGTCGCCGGGTCCTCCACGGCCAGGACGGCACCGTCCCGGCCCGCGCGCCACTCGCCGTCGACGTACAGGCCCTTGGGGGTCTTGTCGACCACGGTCATCGCCGCCGCCAACGCCTCGGCTGGTACGGCCATTGCTTCCTCCTTCACCGCAGGCCTCGCCACGGGCGAGCCGGTACGGTCGGCGGGTGCCCTAGCGTCTGGCAAAGGCACTCGGGATATCGATGTCAGCGTTGCTGAGCAGGTCGGTGAGCTGTCGTGCGGCCTTGATCACCGACTCCGCCATGATGTCGATGCGGTCGCGGGTGATCCGGTAGGTGGGCCCGCCGATCCAGACCGCGTACGGCGTCGTCCCTCGCAGGCGCACCGGTGCGGCGACCGACGCCGCCCCGATCTCCAGCTCGTCGTACGCGAAGGCGAACCCCCGGTTCCGAACCGCCTCCAGCGAGCCCATGAAGGACTCCAGGTCTCCTGCCTCCGGCGGGGCGTGCTCGGCGAACTCCTCGGTGAAGTCGGCCCGCACCGAATCCGGGTTCAGCGCCGCCAGCAGCACCTTCCCCGTGGAGGTCGCCCACACCGGCTGGGTACGGGGTACCGGCTTGAGCGTCTGCCCGATCAGCGACGGCCCCGGCACCTGGGCGACGACCATCACCTTCGGTGGAAGCAGCACGTCGAAGCCCGCGGTCTCCCTGGTCTCCTCCGCCAGGTTCCGCAGCACCTCCCGCATGTGCCCGTACGCGCCGCCGCCGTCGAGCAGACCGCCCACGATGGAGAGCAGTCCGAGCGACACCCGGTAGCGACGGGTCACCGGATCGAGGGTGAGCCAACTCTCCCGCTCCAGCACGGTGAGCACCCGGTAGCAGGTGGCCTTGGGGATACCCGCCTCCCGGGCCACCTCGCTGAGTCCGACACCCTCGGGGTGAGCTGCCACGGCCCGCAGGAGCCAGATCGTACGTCGCACCAGCCCCGCCTCACTGGGCGCCATTGCTACCTCCATCAATTGCCATCGGCCAAGGGATACGGCCCATATCTTGGCAGGCGTCATTGGCTGCGGACGTGTGCCGAACGGCGGCGCCGCCCGGCACACGCCGCTCGCCTACTTCCCGCCTTCCGTGATCGTCACAGCCTGCGGTGTGTAGGAGGTCCCGCTGACGTCGAAGCCGTCGGCCTTGAGTTCGTCGTTCGCGCGCTGCGACAGATCGGTGCGGAACGCGTCCTTGTCCGGAACGTTCTTCAGCACGCCCCCACCGATCGCGATCTTGATCGTCTGGTCCCAGGCCGCCTGGTCCATCATTCCCACGCCCTTGGTCGCGGGCCAGATCAGCTTGTTGATCTCGTTGAGCATCCAGGTCTGGTGCCCCTGCCCCAGCGCACTGCCGTTGTCGAGCACGATGTCGACGCAGCCGGCCAGGTCGTCGCGACAGTAGCCCCAGCCGCGGTAGGACGCCTTCAGGAACTTCACCGCCGTGTCCTGGTTGACCTGCTCCCCCAGCCAGTCACCACGGGCGTAGAGGCCGTCCTCCAGGCTGGTGTAGCCGGCGTCCTGGAGACTGATCACCGAGAAGTCCGAGGGCTGGTAGAGCTTGCCCGTCTTCGGGTTCTTGGTTTCCAGCAGTTGGGCGTACTCGTTGTAGGTCTTGGCCTGACCGGCGTCGATCTCCCGACGGAGCAGCAGCGACATGTCGAACGGTTGCTGGATGATCTCCGTGTCGCGGCTCGGGTCGACGCCGGCGTCCTTCATCGCTGCGAACAGCACGAGCTCGTTGCCGTAACCCCAACTCCCGACCTTCTTACCCTTCAGGTCGGTCAACGCCTTGATGCCGGAGTCGGCCCAGGCGACCTGGAGATAGGCGCCACGCTGGAACACCTGGCCGATGTTCACCAGATTCGCGCCCTGCTCCCGGGTCACCATCGTCTTGGTGACGTGGCTGACCGCGAACTCGGCGTTGCCGGCGGAGAGCACCTGCTGAGGAACGATGTTGACGCCGCCCTCCTGGATGGTGACGTCGAGACACTCCTCGGCGTAGTAACCCTTCTCCTTGGCCGCGTAGTAGCCGGCGAACTGGGCCTGGGCGACCCACTGGAGCACCACCCGGACCTTGGTGGTCGACTCGCAGTTCTTGGCGGCCTCAGCCGCGGACTCGCTCGGGGTGTCGGACATGCCACCGCAGGCCGAGGCGGCGAGCAGGACGGCGGTGAGGGCGGTGGCGATTGTGGCGGGGCGACCCTTTCGCGGGGTCCGCCATAGTTGCAGGGCCATTCTGACTCCAACAGATCGTGGTGGCCCGTGGCTCACGAGTCGCTGTCGTGCAGGGACTCGTGCCAGGGCATCAGGAGGCGTTCCAACAGAGACGTGACACCGAACAGCAGCAGACCGAGCGCGCTGGCCACGGCGATCCCCGCCCAGGCGAACTCAAAGCGGGGCAGGGCCGCCTGGTAGGCGATGTACACCCCGAGAGCGTTGCTCGGTCCCCCGAAGTACTCGGTCACAATCACGCCGATCACGGCGAGCGTGCTGCCGAGCTTGAGCGCGTTGAACAGGTACGGCAACGCGTTGGGCAACCGCAGCATGAGCGCCACCTGTCGTGGCTGCGCCGCGAGCGATTGCATGATCTCCAGGTGCAGGGGTGAGACCTGGAGAAGTCCCCTGGTGGTGTTGACCAGCACCGGGAAGAAGACCATCACCGCGGCCACGCCGGCCTTCGACATCGGGTTGGTGACCCCGAACCAGTTGTTGAAGATCGGCGCGAGGGCCACGATCGGGGCGCAGTTGATGACGACGGCCGCGGTCAGCACCGGCGCGGACACTCCCGGGAACCGGCTGAGCGCCAACGCCACCATGACCCCCGCTACCGCGCCGAGGACCAAGCCGAGGAGCACCTCCTGCACGGTGACCACCGACGCCGACATGATCGTGCCGAACTCGGCCCGGAACGCCGACGAGATGTCGGCCGGCGCCGGGACGATGAACGACGGAACGTCGAAGACGGTCACCAGCACCTGCCACGAGCCAATGATCACCAGCGCGGTGAGGACAACCGGGAGGAACCGGCCGACCGCCGACCGGGCACCGGCGCCGGGCGACGTGTCCCGCGCTAGCCGCGCCGTGCTCATCGGGCCGCCTGCTCGACCGGGACGCCGTGCAGCGTCGTACGCACCTCGGTGACCTTGGCGAAGAACGCCTCGGTGGTCCGGGTCGCCGCCGTGCGCGGGTATGGCAGGTCGACGTCGATGCTGGCGGCGATCCGTCCGGGACGCGCGGACATCACGACGATCCGCGACGACAGGAACACCGCCTCGGAGATGCTGTGCGTGACGAACACGACGGTGGTCTGGGTGTCCGACCAGATCCGCAGCAGCTCGCCCTGCAACCGCTCGCGGTTCATCTCGTCGAGCGCGCCGAGCGGCTCGTCCATGAACAGAATCTCCGGGTCCGCCGACAGCGCGCGGGCGATCGCCACCCGCTGCTGCATGCCGCCGGAGAGCTGCCAGGGAAAGTGCCGGGAGAAGTCGGAGAGGCGAACCAGTTCCAGCATCTCGTGGGCCTTGGCCCGCCGGGTCTGCTTGTCCACCCCGGCCACCTGCAACGGCAGCTCGACGTTGCGCTGGACGGTACGCCACTCGAAGAGGCCGGCCTGCTGGAAGACCATGCCGTAGTCCCGGTCCGTCCGTGCCGCGCCCGGCGTCTTGCCGTTCAGCGACACCGTGCCGCTGGTCGGCTCGGTCAGGTCGGCCAGGACCCGCAGCAGAGTGCTCTTGCCGCAGCCGCTCGGGCCGAGCAGGGACACGAACTCGCCCCGCTTGATCGACAGGTCGATGTCCTCAAGTGCCGTCACCGTACGATTTCCGCCGGTGAACTGCTTGTTGACTCCTCGCACGGAAATGATCGCGGCCTCAGACATCAGCATCTCCAGGTGTTGTTGAGGCGGAAGGAATGTTCACCGGGTGTGCCGGTGCCGGAGCGCCACGCGCTCGATGAGTGCCAGGGACTGCACGAACACGATGCCGGCCGCCGCCGCAACCAGGACGGCCGCGTACAACTTCTCCGGCCCGTTCGAGTAGTAGTAGGCGAAGGTGAGGATCGCCCGGCCGATGCCCCGGCCGGTGCCTGCGGAAAGCTCGCCCACGATCGCGCCCACCACGCTCGCGGTGGCGGCCAGCCGGAGTCCGGCGAACACGAAGGGCAGTGCTGCCGGGATCCGCAGCCACCCCAGCACCTGCCAGCGGCCCGCGCCTACGCTGCGCATGAACTCCAACTGGACCTTCGGCGGTGACTTCATGCCTCGTAGGGCGTTGATGGTTACCGGGAAGAACGCGAGGTAGGCGGCGATACCGGTCACCGCCACCCAGGGCGGCGCGCCGGCCTTCCCACCCCAGATCACGATCATCGGTGCGATCGCCACCAGGGGAACCGTCTGTGACGCGACCAGCCAGGGCATCAGTCCCTTGCTGAGCGGTACCACGTGCAGGAAGACGACCGCCAGCACCAGGCCCAGCGACGAGCCCGCCACCAGACCGTAAAACGCCTCGCGGAGCGTCACACTGGTCTCGCCGAGGAGATAGCTGCCCAGCGCCATCGAGTCGCCCCGCCGGGCCGGCTCGACCAGGGCGCCGAGAATCGACCAGACGTGCGGCATCGAAAGATCGTCGGTGGCGACCGGGAAGGCGATTCCGGTGCCGGGCACGACGTCATCGACGGCGCGCCCCAGCGCCTTGTAGCACTCCCAGAGGCCGGCGAGCGCCGCCACGACCAATACGGCCCCGACGGCGTTGAGCACGCGTTTCCTCGCGGCGGACAGGCGCCCGGATCGGCGCAGAGTCACTCGTTCCACCTGCCCGGCCGGTCCAGCCTCGGCAGTCGGTGTAGTGGCGGTTCTTGTCGCAGTCATGCAGGCACTCTCCGAATCCCTCGGAAGCGTCGTCTGGCGTGAGATCCGTCGGTCGACCCCGCCGGGTCGGATCACTGAGCGAACTGGTGGTTCACCATAGAAGCGTGACTCAGGCCACGTCAACGGTTTGACCAGGACATCGGATCACCATCTGGAGGCCGCTCCCGACCCGCGTCACCTGCCGGATACCGCAATCCGGGTCAAGCTGCCGTCTCTGCAGCCAACACCAACGGAAGGTCGCGTCCACGGGAGTGGTGTACGACTTGCCCGTGATGGGCGTGTTGCGTAGATGGGAGCCCGCGATGGAAGCCGGTGGCAGACGGCAAACCTCGCCTGTCGGTGCTGTGTCGCGGGGCGTATTGCCGTGCCTGCACCGCCCGGCAGCAGTGCACCGGCAACGTCGACGGCAAGGCCCGACACCTGCTCCTCCTACCCGAACCCCTGGAGAACATCCAGAATGTGTGCCAGAGGCCACGGGCTCTCTACAGCTAGGCCTTACGCGCGACCGCGCCGATCCCGTCGATGAGCTGCCGTTTCTCCCACTTCGGCGGACGACCCGTCCTCGGCGCGGCAGGCAGCAACGGAGCCAGAACAGCCCACTGCCTGCCGGTCAGGTCATGCCGCCTCGTCACCGCTACGCTGGGCACGAGGTCTCCGGTATGAAGTTCTTGCTTGGTCGCAGAACCAGATACCGGAGACCTCTTCAGCTGTCGATCACCGCCACGCCGTGACCTCGACGCTGCCAGCCTGACTTACGAAACACGCCTTAGTTGGCATGGCGTGCGGAGCCCAGCAGCCGCTGCATCCGGTCCAGAGTCGCGTCACCGGCCGCCTCCGCGAGGGTCCAGCCGTTCTTCGCCGCCAACGGCGACAGCAACCCGACCAAATAGCTGAGGGTCTGCCGGCGGGGCTCCGAACGGCCGAACCGGTGCGCGATGCGGTCGAGCAGGTCGTCCAGACCCGTCCGCCACCGGACGATTTCATCGATCAACACAAACGCAAGAGCCTGCCCGTCCGACGACCGAGCACAACAGACTGACAGTGCGATCGCGCCGTCGGCCGGACCCGTAGCATCGACATCGACAGTTTCCCTGCCTGCCGTGCCTCGGCACGGATCATGCCGATGAGCTGGTAATACTCCAGACCACACAACTACGACTGGAGCACTAAGGCGGGATAGCGAGGAGGAGGGCGGCGTAGGGTCAGCGGGCGGGGACGATGGGGCCGCGGTGCAACCAGTCGATGAGGTCGGGCTCGGCCAGCTTCGCGACCCGATCCTCGTATCGTCGCAGGTCATCTTCGTCGAGCAGGTCCCGCCACTGGCCGCTGACACCCTGGTTGAAGAACCGCTTCGGATCGCGCCACATCGCCGCGACCGGGGTCAGAGCCTCCGCCCGGCCGCGCATCGAGTCGAATGTCGCCGCCCGCACCAGATCCGGCCACCGCGACTCCGACACCTCGATTCCGAGGCGCCCGGCGAGGAACCTCATCTGGCCTTCAAGATCTGACTTCAGATCGTCGTAGTGCAGCAGCAGCACGTTGGGCCGCTCCCGCTCAGCCCAGAACCCCGACAGGTGGTGCAGCATCGACGGCAGGCCCACCTGCACATTGGTGTCCTCCAGCCAGGCCCAGAACCGGTTGTACGCGGACTCCGCAGGCGCCGGAGCCGTATCGGCGGGCTCCTGGGTCGGGCTACCGCCGGCCGCCAGCATCGCGTCGAAGGCCTCTTGGGCGACGTTCTGGAAATGGGCGTCCCAGGAGATCGCGACGTCCCGGGGATCCCGACCGACCGCGACGTAGGTCACCCCATCATGGATGGGCAGCCCGTCGAAGGGCGTATGAGTCTTGATGAAACGGCGATGCCGCTGCGCCTCGTAGAACGCGAAGATGTCGTCCCGGCTGCGAGTCAACATGTCGAGCCAGTAGGTGAGGTCGTCCAGCCGTGCCGGCAGCTCCGGTGTCTGGAAGATCAACAAGGCGCAGATCGTCTGGGTCCACGTCGTCCCGCACTTCGCGGGGGTCGAAACTACGATGTCACCTTCGCGGAACGGGAAACCCTCCCACCGTCCGCTGTCCATGACCTCGTTCTGGTACCGAACCGTCGGTTGGCGCAACGGTCCTCCCTGCTTTTCGGTTGGCCTGTCCATAGTAGACCTAACCTATCGAACCGGGCGACGTCGACCAGCCTGCGGGCCGATGAAGGGCCAAGGTGCGAGCTATCTCGGTGGTTCGAGTTCGAGGGTCATGCCGGTGCTGGTGAAGAAGCCGGCGAGGAGATCGTTCTGTTGCTGACAAGCGCGTAGTCGACGTTTGACCAGTTCAGCGAGGTGGTCGATACCGCGGGCGGCGGTGTTGGTCAGGCCGCGTTCATCCAGCGCCAGACGCCTTCGTGGGGTTGAGGTCCGGAGCGTAGGCGGGTAACCGGGATCAGGGTCTGTCAAACGAACGGCCCTGTCTCACATTCGGTGGTGACGGAGCGTGCTGTTATCCGAGGAGGATGCGGTGGCGGAGCAGGGTGAAGCCGGCTCGTCCGTGCATTTGGCGTGCGATCCGTTTGGTTTTGGTGTTGACGCCTTCGGTGGGGCCGTTGCTGTAGGGAAGCGTGAGCGCGGCGTTCACGGCGTCGCGGTCCCGTTCCAGGCCTCGGGTGAACGCGTGCAGATGAGGTAGATCGGCCGCGCGGACCTGGACGATCCAGAGCGAAAGCCGGTCGGCGTTTCCCGGTTGAGGCGTCAGGAGTTCGGCGAAGCCCTCGACAACGGCGGCCAGTTGGGTTATTTCGGGGCAGGCTGCGGCGAGCCGGGCCAGGAGATCTCGATGCTCGGGCTTGAGGTTGTCGGGCCTGGTGAGGGTCATCCGGGCGAGCCGGCGCGGGGAGATGTGGCTGCGGTCGGTGTCCGCGCGGCCTTGGTTGATGTACTTGTGCAGGAGGTTCAGGCAGCCGGTGTAGCCGAGGGCCTTGATCTCTTCGAAGAGGTGCGCGATGGGGACGCCGGGGTCTTTGGCTCGACGTTTGCGCAGGTGTTCGCGGTGGGGGTCGACGAGGCTGGCGCGGTACTTGGGGACGCGGAGCATCCGTTCGGGCCGGTCGGTGCGCGCGTAGCGCTTGATGGTGTTCAGGGCCAACTGCAGACGGCGGGCGCACTCCAGCAGGCCCACGCCCTGGTCGAGCAGGCGGTGGACCTGGTGCCAGCGTTGCAGGGTCGTCTGCGCGCGGGGCCCGTCGTAGATGGGTGCGTCCAGTACGGGGGCCCAGCAGGTGCTGTGCGCCTTCACCTCGCTCCGGGTGGCTTCGCATAGGTTGTGCCACAGGTGCGATCTGTCCGCGACCTGCACCGCGTTGGGCAGGGCGCGGCGGATGGCCTCGGCGTAGGTGGCCGAGCCGTCGCGGCACACGACCTCGACGCTGGGATGCTTACGCAGCCACGCTTCGAGGGTGTCGGCGGTGCGGTCGGGCAGTACCTCGATTCGTTCATGGGTCTCGGCGTCGATCACCACGGTGGCATAGCGGTGCCGGCGGCGCAGAGCAAAATCGTCAACGCCTATTACCGGGGCATCTGCCCGGTGGGCAACGGGATGCGCAGCAGGGCGCGAAGGGCCGTATGACGGGACAGGCCCATAGCGAGTATCGCCAGCAAACGCGAGCCCGCCCGACCCGCCAACTCCTTGACCACGGCTTTGACCTGCCTGTTCAAGCGGGCCGTGCGTCGCTGGTATCGCTCCAGTACCCCGGGAACCTGTTCACGGAAGGTGTGGCGGCAGCCGCGCGTCGGGCACACCAGACGTCGCACCCGAACGCGGACCACCACCCGGCGCCCATCGACCGGAACGTCGGCCACCGTCCGCCAGTGATAGCCGTGGACCCGTCCCGACGAGGCCCCGCACATCGGGCAGACCGCGATGTCGTGCGGCGCCCGGGCTCGCACCACGATCCGCTCACCCTCGTCGACCACGTCCTCGATGACCAGCGGGGACAGCCCCGAGAACACCGTCTGTACAAGCTCGTTGACGTCCTCCACATAGGAAGCAACGACACCCCGCCACCCTCCGTCACCACCGAATGTGAGACAGGGCCGTTCGTTTTACAGTCCCGCCTGCGGCTCAACCTCTCGGAGGTCGCCGTAAGTTTCGGAGTGTGGCCGGACACTACGTGGTGTGAGAGAAGACCACACGGCTGAGCGGCATGAACAGCGATTCGTGGCGCTGTGGACCGAGCACGGACCACGGGTGATGGCGTACGCGTTGCGACATGTTGACTCCGATTCGGCGCAGGATGTGGTGTCGGAGACGTTCCTGGTGGCATGGCGGAAGCTCGCCAGCGTCCCGGACGAACCCTTGCCGTGGTTGCTCGTGGTCGCCCGCAACACCATCTCCAACCTGCGTCGGTCAGGACGTCGGCAGGCGCGGGTGGCCGTCGAACTAGAACGGTTGCGGCAGGTCGCGGAGCCGGCGGCCGCCGCCGACGTTCTCGCCACGGAGCGCGCAACCGTACTGACCCAGTTGGCGGCGCTGACCCCCAAGGAGCGGGAGGCGCTACTGCTGATCACCTGGGACGGCTTGACCCCGGAGCAGGCGGCGCGAGTGGCGGGCTGCTCACTCCCGGCGTTCCACGTGCGTCTGTTCAGGGCGCGGCGGCGACTGTGCGTTGATGGCGAGCCGGATGCGCCGCCCCACGCCGACGCCGCCCAACGTCCACTGCCACTCGCAGGAGGCACCAGTTGACCACGGACCGTGACACGATGATCATCGTTGAGAAACTCAGGCCGGCTACCACGATCGATGCCCATTGGCCTGCCTCGGCGAGGAAAGCGGCGCTGGAACGTCTGTTGATCGCCACCGCCGCCGAACCGCCGGAGGCACCTCAACGGTCGCGCAGGCGACGAGTCGTGCTCACTGCCGCGTTGACCGCCGGGCTTGTCGTGTCGGGTGCGAGCGTCGCCGCCGCCGGAGGACTGCTGCCTGAGTCGTTCACCAAGCCGTTGTCGTTCTGGGCTACCGAAACCGGCGGCGTGGTGGACGTCCAGACAGCACGACGAGTTGCCCAGGCACCGGGTCCCGACGGCACTGTACTGACCATCTGGTCAGCCAAGAGCCAGGGCGGCACCACCTGCATCGCTCCGATGTTCGAGCCACCCGGTGACCTCGACCGGCCAGCCCCGACAAGTTTCACGCTTGCCGGGGGGCAGTGTGCTGACGGCGACCAAGGCAAGGAGTCCTTCAGCAGCATAGGCGGCTCGGCGGACGGCCAGGGAATACACACGATGTGGACGGCCGCCGGGAATGCGGTACGGGCGGAACTGCGACTGCCCGACGGCACTGTACGGTCAGCCGTCCGCGCCGAAGAGTTGTTCTTCTTCTGGTATCTCGCCAACGAGAGCGTCGACCCGCCGGTCTTGGTCGGGTACAGCGCTGCCGGAGTGGTGATGGCGGAACGGTCGCTGCCCAACCTGAAGACGCTCGGGCGCCCCAGCGCCGGCGGTTGAGCCTCAACGACGCGCACCAACCCGGGCTTCCCAGTAACGCCATCATCTCCGAATCGGTCACGCAGCATTCATGGCCTTCGTAACGGAGTTATCTCCCGTCAACACGTCACCCAACACGGTGAACGTTATGGCCTCGTCGACCCGATGTCCTGATCTGCCGCGGACAGCGCGTTCGCGATGGTTGTGCTCGTTCGCTGGCCACCATCCGGATCTGCCGCGTTCCGCTTGCCCGTACGGCAGGTCGTTCTGCTGCGCCCCGGCCTCGGCACTCAAGCCGGCCGCGGACGTCTGGTCACCGTGCGCTTGGACGCCAAGGTCAAGACCGCGATCTCCTCGATCCCGAAAAGGCCTGGACGACGTTGGAGTACACCGACGCCGTCTACGACGAACAGACCGACCGTTTCTCCCGCTCGATGTCACATCCGCGGCCCGGCCGGTGTCTCCATGGCGTGACGACCTACCAACCCGCCGGCAAAGCCGCCGACACAGGAGGAGACATGGAGCACACGACCCGCATCCCCCCGGCCGAGATCACCGGCGTCAAGGGAGCGCTGATCAAGCGGATGATCGAGAAGAAACTGGGCAAGGTGCCGACGGCGGTGGGCGTCTACTGGCACAACCCCAAAGTGCTGTTCGCCAGCTTCGGCCTCGGCGGCAAGCTGCAGAAGTGGGACGCCTGCGACGAGAACCTGAAGTCGTTCGCCCACATGTCGGAAGACGGGGCCGCGGGGTGTGAAGGGTAGCCGGGCGGCTTCCGGGATGAGGAAGGCGTGTTCGCGGCGGATGCGTACGACGTCGCAGTGTCCGTCGGTGATGAGCAGGATCGGTGCGGCGGTGGGGAAGTCGGGGGCGGTTTCCAGCAGGTGTATGCCGGGTTGAAGCACGGTGCCGCCGCGCCCGCGGACCCGTACCCGGCCGGCGATCTGTTCCACCGGCAGGTATCCGGCGTCGTAGGGGTGTGCGTCGCAGAAGACCACGCGGGCGGCGGGCACGTCACGGGCGATGGCGTACGAGGCGATGACGCCGAGTGCCTTGCCGAGCAGTTCGTGGTTCATGGATCCGGAGGTGTCCAGCACGACCGCACCGCAGCGCCTCGGCGGCCAGTGGCCCGAACCGGTGCGACAGCAGACCGATGGTCTGGATCAGCGGGATGTCGTCCTCCTGCCAATCGGTGGCGAGCAGCGCCAACCCGACAGTGGCCGCGCATCGATCAGTGCGGTGCCGCACCAGCCACCGCCCGGTCTGCCGCACCCGCTGCCGGTCCGCACGCAGCGCCGCTGCAGCGATGTGCTCGTTGTGATGGATCGGGACGTCGACATCATGGAACGCGCCAACGAGTTCGCTCGGCGCCGCATCGGCCTTGCCGAAGTGCACGTCGAGGATGGCGGCCACGTCGGAACCCTCGAGCCGCTGATCTTTCCGGGTCCGCGGTCGCTGCCGCCGACGGTGGAGTTCGTCGGGCGGGGTTGGTAGGGGATCTTGTCGCGGAGCATGACGTAGAGGACGTCGCAGCAGCGCCACCGTCGGTCGTCCCGGCGAAGGAATTCTGACCCCGATACTCCCGAACCCGCTTCTGCCCTAGCCCGTACGCCATCGCTCCACTTCTCCGACAAGGTGTTGCGACGATCGGTTGAATCCGTCCAGTTCCGGTCCCGGAAGTTCGTCCACCGTCGTACGGCCTGTTGCCGACACCGCCTCGGTCAGAGGTTCCGCCGATGCCGGCTGTCTCCGGCCGCCGGACACGAGCAGCGTCACCGTGCCGAGGCCCGCCACCCGACCCTGACCACGGGTGCCGTCGGGCGCGGGGCGGGCGGCGGGCGCACCACTGCGCTGCTCACCCGGTCTTGTGGCGACTGTCGTCATCTACGGACCTGGGGCACTTACGGCTGCTCCGCCCAGGGGGCTAGACCAGGGTGACCGCTTGCCCGAGCGGGTCCCGTGCTCATGGAGGGGATGGAACACCATGCAGACATCTCGCCCAAGCGCCGGCATCGCGGACGCCGAGGCGATCGCGGAGGCGGTCCTGTACGAGGGATATCTGCTCTACCCCTATCGGCGGTCGTCGGGCAAGAACCGTGTCCGCTGGCAGTTCGGGGTGCTCGTGCCCCCCGAGTGGGGGGGAGGCGCACGGTCTGCATGACAGCGGCGTCGCAGGCTCGGCCGAGTCGTCATGGCAGCAGACCGAATGCCTGCTGGAGGCGGACGACACGACGGCCGTCCGCATCACGTTGCGGTTCCTGCAGCTGCAACGCAGGGTGGTGCAGGAACGGACAGCCGACGGCGTCCACCGGGCGGTCGACAGCGTCGATGCCGGCGACCGCACGGAACTGAGCTTCGACGAGGCGGTGCCGCGAGGGTTCGACGTCGAGGCGTCGATCGCCGACCTGCGCCGCGGGCGCCGCTTCGACGTCCGGATACCGGGTGGCGAGGACGTCGAGCCGTTGGTCGGTGATCGGGGTGAGCCGGTCGGGCGGGTGGTGCGCCGCCGCTGGCCGTTGTCTGCGCGGGTCACCGTCTCCGCTGCCCGGTGCCGGACACCTTTCCGGTTGCTGAGACTCAGGATACGGGTCGAGAACACGGACCGGACGACCCCGGCGGACAGCCCTCGACACGACGTGTTGCGGTGCTGCCTGCTCGCCGCGCACACGCTGACCTCGGTCGATCGGGGGCGGTTCCTGTCGCTGCTCGATCCGCCCGAATGGGCGGCCCACGCGGCCCGCGACTGCCGCAACGTACACACCTTTCCGGTGCTTGCCGGCGAGCCGGGCAAATCCGACGTCCTTCTCTCGTCACCCGTCATCCTCTACGACCATCCCCAGATCGCACCGGAGAGCCCGGGCGACCTGCACGACGCGACCGAGATCGACGAGATCCTCTCGCTGCGTACGCTTACCCTCTCCGATGCCGAGAAGCGCGAGGTCCGGGCCACCGATCCCCGTGCCGCGGCCATGCTGGACCGCGTCGAGGGCATGCCGCCCGAGGTGTTCGAACGGCTGCACGGCGTCATTCGGGCCCTGGAGCCGGTCCGCCGGCCCGACGAAGCCACCGCCGACCTGGCGCTGCGGTGGTGGGAGCCCGGCGCCGACGCGGGGATCGTGCCGGAGACCGACAGCGTCCTCGTCGCGGGAACCCTGCTGTCCCAGGGCAGCCGGATCCGGCTGCGACCCCGCCGGCGCGGCACCGACGCGCACGACATGTTTCTCGCGGGCCGGACCGGTCGGGTGGAGCAGGTCCTGCTGGACGTCGACGGGTCGCGGTTTCTGGCGGTGACGGTGGACGACGACCCCGGCGGGGAGCTTCACCAGTGGTACGGGCGCCTGCGGCACTTCCGGCCGGACGAGGTCGAGCCGTTGACCGCGGAGGTGGAGGCGCGATGAGAAGCGACGGCGGCGGTCGGGTCCTGATCGCCGGCATCGGCAACATCTTCCTCGGCGACGACGCCTTCGGCGTCGAGGTCGTGCGGCGCCTTCGGGACGCTGTCCTACCTCCCGGGGTGGAGGTGTCCGATTACGGCATCCGGGGGATGCATCTGGCCTACGATTTGTTGGACGGGCGGCACGACGTACTGGTCATGGTGGACGCGTTGCCGCTGAACGAGCCGCCCGGGACGCTGGCCGTCCTCCAGGTAGATCTCGCCGACCCCGGTTGGCGGCTGCGACCGGTCGACGTGCTGGATTCGCCGGCCGCCGACGCGCACGGCATGGATCCCGAGTCGGTGCTGCGCCTGCTGTGCAGCCTGGGCGGCAGTGTCGAGCGTGTCCTGGTGGTGGGCTGCCAGCCCGCCGTTCTCGCCGAGCACATGGGGTTGTCGACGCCGGTCGCCGCGGTCGTCGACGAGGCGGTCCGGACGGTGGTCGGGATCGCACAGGAGGAAGCCGCGCGGCTCACCGCGGCGACGGAGCCGCCTGGGAGTTGCCAGCAGGCGGCAGCAGGGAGGGAGGTGACCACCGATGCATGAGACGGGTCTGTCCGAGGCGATCGTGGAGGCGGCGGTACGCAGAGCCGCCGGGCGCCGGGTCACCGGGCTGCGGGTGCGGATCGGTGGCCATGTCGTCGACCCCGAGGTCGTCACGCAGGGCATCCAGGTGGCCTCGGCTGGCACGGTGGTGGCCGACGCCGCCGTCGACCTGGTGCTCGAACCGATGACGGTGCGGTGCCACGACTGCGGTCGCGGCTCGCCGGTGCACGACCACCTCGCGATGGTCGCCTGCCCGGGATGCGGCAGCGTCGACATCGAGATCACCGGGAGCGACGACGTCGTCCTGGAGTCGATCACCGTGGACGCCGTCGGGGCCGGGGCGCTCTGATGGACGCCACAGAGCTGCTGCGGCACGACCACCGCGTGGTGGAACAGCTCTTCCGGGACTACCGGGCGGCGGCCTCTGACGCACAGCGACGCGGCGTCGTCGAGATCCTCATTCGCGAGCTGTCGAAGCACGCCGCGCTCGAGGAGGTGCTCTTCTACCCGTTCGCCGCGCGGGTGTTGGACGGCGGACGGGTCGACGAACACCTTGCCGGGCACGCGCCCATCAAGGAATTGCTGCTTCAACTGGATCGCTGCCAGATGGGTGATCCGGCGCAGGACGAGCTGATGGCGCGGCTGGCGTCGGCCGTCGCCCGGCATGTGCAGGACGACGAGAACGAGCTCATGCCGCAGCTGTGCGCCCGGACCGACGAGCAGGCCCTCCGCGAGCTGGGCCGGGAGATCGACCAGGGCAAACAGGCCGCCCCGACGCGGCCGCACCCGCACGCGCCGGACAAGCCGCCGGCGCTGGCCCTCGCGGCGCCGGTGGCGGCCATCTACGACCGGCTGCGGGATCGGATGCAAGGGAGGCCACGCACATGACGCAGAGCAGCCGCGACACCGCGGTGATCCCGCAGGAAAACGGGTTCGACGAGATCACCATCCTCTGGATCTCCGAGGGCATGAGTTGTGACGGAGACACCGTGTCGATGACGGCCTCCGGTCAGCCGGCGATCGAGGACATCGTGCTCGGGCTCGTTCCCGGTCTGCCGAAGGTCAACCTGCACAACAAGGTGTTGTCGCCGGCGGCCGGCGGCGAGGAGTTCCTGGCGCCGTACCGGAAGGCGGCCCGTGGGGAGATGACCGAGCCGTTCATCCTCGTGATCGAGGGCTCGATCCCGAACGAGAACATCAACGGCGACGGGTACTGGACGTCGTTCGGCAACGACGAGACCACCGGTGAGCCGCTGACCCTGAACTGGTGGATCGACCAGCTGGCGCCGAAGGCGTGGGCGGTCGTCGCGGCCGGCACATGCGCGACGTACGGCGGCATCCACGCCATGGCGGGCAACCCGACCGGCTGCATGGGCCTGGCCGACTATCTCGGGTGGGACTTCCGGTCGCAGGGCGGCCTGCCGATCGTCAACGTCCCGGGCTGCCCGATCCAGCCGGAGAACTTCATGGAGACCCTGACCTGGGTGCTCTACCACGCCGCCGGCTCGGCGCCGCCCCCGCCGCTGGACCACATGCTGCGGCCGCAGTGGCTGTTCGGCAAGACCGTGCACGAGGGCTGCGACCGGGCCGCGTACTACGAGCAGGCCGACTTCGCCAAGGACTACAACTCGCCCAAGTGCCAGGTGAAGATCGGCTGCTGGGGGCCGGTCATCAACTGCAACGTCCCGAAGCGGGGCTGGATGGGCGGTGTGGGTGGCTGTCCCAACGTCGGCGGCATCTGCATCGGCTGCACCATGCCGGGCTTCCCCGACAAGTTCATGCCGTTCATGGACATGCCTCCCGGTGGCAGCCTGTCCACGCTGCTCATCAAGCCGTACGGCGCGTTGATCCGCCGCTTGCGCGGCATCACCAACGCCACCGTCAACCGGGAACCGAAGTGGCACCACAACGGTCCGGAGCTCACCAGCGGCTACAACCCCCGCTGGCGTCCCTACGGTCCGGCGGATCCCCGTCGTCAGGCAGCAGAGGAGAGGAACCGACCGTGACAGCGACGAAGCCGAAGCCGGCCGCCGGCCAGAAACCCGGCGAACTGGTGGAGATGGCTTGGGATCCGATCACCCGGATCATCGGCAACCTCGGCGTCTACACCAAGATCGACTTCGCGAACCGGGTGGTCGCCGAATGCCACACCACGTCGTCGCTGTTCCGCGGCTACTCGGTGTTCATGAAGGGGAAGGACCCGCGGGATGCCGGCTTCATCACCAGCCGGATCTGCGGCATCTGCGGCGACAACCACACGACCTGCTCCGTGTACGCGCAGAACATGGCGTACGGCATCAAGACCCCGCCGCTGGCCGAGTGGATCATCAACCTCGGCGAGGCCGCCGAGTACATGTTCGACCACACCCTCTTTCAGGACAATCTCGTCTTCGTCGACTTCTGCGAGGCGATGGTCAAGCAGACCAACCCCAGCGTCCTCGCCCGCGCGGAAACCACCGCGGCACCGGGCCGGGACATCCACGGCTACCGGACGATCGCCGACATCATGCGGGCCTACAACCCGTTCGAGGGCGAGGTCTACAAGGAGGCGCTGAAGGTCAGCCGGACGACCCGGGAGATGTTCTGCCTCATGGAGGGCCGGCACGTCCACCCGTCGACGGTCTACCCCGGTGGCGTCGGCACCATGCCGCAGCCGTCGCTGTTCACCGACTACCTGAGCCGGCTGATCAGCATCCTGGACTTCGTCAAGAAGTCCGTCGCCCTGAACGACGACATCTTCGACTTCTGGTACGAGGCGCTGCCCGGCTACGAGGAGGTCGGCCGTCGCCGGGTCCTGCTCGGCTGCTGGGGCTCGTTCCAGAACCCCGACGTCGTCGACTACCGGTACGAGACCATGACGAACTGGGGGCGGGCCATGCACGTCACCCCCGGCATCGTCGTCGACGGCAAGCTGCTCACCACGGACCTGGTCGACATCAACCTCGGCATCCGGATCCTGCTCGGCAGCTCGTACTACAAGGACTGGGTCGGCCAGGAGGAGCCGTTCGTCAAGTACGACCCGCTCGGCAATCCGGTCGACATCCGCCACCCCTGGAACCAGACCACCCTTCCGGATCCGGGCAAACGCGACTTCAACGACCGGTACAGCTGGGTGATGAGCCCGCGCTGGTTCGACAAGAACAGCGGAGACCATCTCGCGCTGGACACCGGCGGCGGCTGCTTCGCCCGGCTGTACACCACCGCACTGGCGAAGATGGTCGACACCCCGTATGTCAAGTCGACCGGGCAGAGCGTGCTGATCTCGCTTCCGAAAAGCCAGCGACTGCCCGAGATGACGCTGGAGTGGAAGATCCCGCGCTGGTCGAACGCGCTGGAGCGGGACCGCTCGCGGGCCTACTTCATCGCTTACGCCGCCGCCATGTCGCTGTACTTCCTAGAGCGGGCGATGGAGCGGATGCGCTCCGGCGACATGCGGGTCTTCACCGAGTTCGACGTGCCGGACGAGGCCATCGGGTGCGGCTTCCACGAGGCCGTACGAGGCACCCTGTCGCACCACATCGTGATCAGGGACCGCAAGATCGCCAACTACCACCCGTATCCGCCGACGCCGTGGAACGGCAGTCCCCGCGACAGCTACGGCACCCCCGGACCGTACGAGGACGCGATCCAGAACATGCCGATCTTCGAGGAGAACGGCCCGGACAACTTCAAGGGCGTCGACATCATGCGGGCGGTGCGCAGCTTCGATCCCTGCCTGCCCTGCGGGGTGCACATGTACGTCGGGGGCGGCCGTACCCTCAAGAAGATCCACTCGCCGATGTTCGGCGCGTCGCATGGGTGAGCAGCCGGACCTCCAGCGGCTCGACGACCCGGTCGTCGAGCCGCGGCTGGCCCGCCTGGACACCGTGCTCGGCCAGCTCGAGCAGACCCCCGGCCGCACCGCCGAGCTGGCGCTGGAGGCCGTCGAGCTGCTGACCGAGGTGTACGGCGAGGCGCTGGCCCGGGTCACCGACCTCGTCGCCGGCAGCCCCCGCGCGCTCGACCGGCTCACCGGCGACGAGTTGCTGCGGCACCTGCTGCTGTTGCACCGCATCCATCCGGATCCGCTGGACCGGCGGGTGGCGCGGGCGGTCGACGACCTCCGGCCGCGGCTGCACGCGCAGGGTGCCGAGATCGCGCTGATCGGTGTCCAGGACGAGGTGGCCCGGATCAGCTTGTCCGCCAGGTCGTGCGGCGGTGGCGGCACGGCCCTGCGGGACCTGGTGCGGGAGCAGGTGCTGACGTTCGCGCCGGAGCTGTCCGCCGTCGACGTGGTGGCGCCCACGCCGGCTCCGGCGCTGATCCCGGTCGCCACCCTGTGGCAGCGGCCGGACCGGCCCGAGGCGGCGACGATGCGCGAGGCGGGGCGCGCCGTCGGGCCGCTGGCGTTGGGTGGCACGACATGACCGCGGGCGCGCTGCAGCGGGCGATCCGCCGCGCCGGGCAGCGCGCGGCCGCAATCGAGCGCTGCGGCATGTGCGCCGGACCGGTCGGCCCCGAGCACCGGCACCTGTGGGACGAGCAGGACAGGGAGTTGATGTGCGCCTGCACCCCGTGCTCCCTGCTGTTCGAACGCGAGGCGGCCGGCGGCGGCCGGTACCAGCTCCTCCCCGCCCAGGGCAGGCGGTTGACCGGTCTGTCCGCCGACGAGCTCGGTGTGCCCGTCGGCCTGGTGTTCTTCGTGAAGCAGCAGGACGGCCGGGTGCTCGGGCACTACCCGAGCCCGCTCGGCACGACCGAGTCGGAGATCGATGCCGACGCCTGGCGGGCCATCGAGGCACGCTCACCCGCGCTGGCCGAGCTGACGCCACGGGTCGAGGCGTTCCTGGTGTGGACCGGCACGCCGCGCGGCGGCGGCCAACAGTGGGTGGTGCCGATCGACGACTGCTTCCGGCTCGTGGCGCTCATCCGGCAGCACTGGACGGGCATGTCCGGGGGAAGCGCGGTGTGGCGGGAGATCGCGTGGTTCTTCGACGATCTCGGCCGACGGCATGGTCGGCCGTCCGGCAACGACTGATGGAGGGGGCGGTAATGGGCGAGATCCGAGTGGGCGATCCCGATGTCGAACTCGACGCGCCGGCGCACACCAAGGGCGTCGAGGAGGGCAACTCGCGGAGAAGGAAGCAGGCGGGCCATAACGATGACGGGACGGTGGATGCCCGCCGCTCAACCGGCATCCGGCCCAAGAAGCACGGCCCGGTCCTGCCGATCATGCCGAACCTGCCGCCGGGCTGAGCCGGCGCGGGTCCGAAGGAGGTGAGCTGTGCGAAAGCTGTTGGCGCTGGTGGCCGGCGTCGCCGTGGTGGGGATTTTCTGGAAGGAACTTCCCGCGCTGCGGCGCTACATCAAGATCGAAAAAATGTGACCGGGGAAGGATGAACGAGCCGATGTGCCTAGGGATCCCGGGCGAGATCGTCGAGATCAAAGCCGGCCACGACGACCTCGCCATGGTGGACGTCGTGGGCGTCCGGCGGGCGATCAACATCGGCCTGCTTGGTCCGGACCAGATAGGAATCGGAGACTGGGTGCTCGTCCATGTCGGGTTCGCCATGTCGAAGATCGACGAGACCGAGGCGGCCGCCACGTTGGCGATACTGACCGGCCTCGGGCAGGCGTACACCGACGAGCTGCAGGCGCTCGCCGAATCCGACATCACCTAGGAGCGGTGACCCATGCGTTACGTCGACGAGTACCGCGACGCCGACAAGGCCCAGGCGCTGGCCACCCAGATCGTCGCGTTGTGCGAACCGGGACGGCAGTACAAGTTCATGGAGGTCTGCGGCGGTCACACGCACACCATCTACAAGCACGGGCTCGAGGACTACCTGCCGGAGCAGGTCTCGCTCGTGCACGGGCCGGGATGCCCGGTGTGCGTGATCCCGATGGGCCGGATCGACGACGCCATCGCCATCGCCCACGAACCGGGCGTCATCATGACGGCGTTCGGCGACATGATGCGGGTGCCCGGCGGCACCGGCTCATTCCTCGACGCCAAGGCGGCCGGCGCGGACATCCGGATGGTGTACTCACCGTTGGACGCGCTGAAGATCGCCCGAACCAACCCCGACCGCAGGGTCGTCTTCATGGCGATCGGATTCGAGACCACCTCACCGTCGACCGCGGTGACCGTGCTGCGGGCGGCCGCCGAGGGAATCGACAACTTCTCCGTCTTCTGCAACCACGTCACCATCCTTCCGGCGATCAAGGCGATTCTCGACTCCCCCGACCTGCGTCTGGACGGCTTCCTCGGGCCCGGGCACGTCTCCACGGTCATCGGCTGCCGCCCGTACGAGTTCATCGCCCGCGACTACGGCAAGCCGCTGGTATGTGCCGGGTTCGAGCCGCTGGACCTCCTGCAGTCGGTCTTCATGCTGCTCAAGCAGCTCGCAGAGGGCCGCTGTGAGGTGGAGAACCAGTACACCCGGGTGGTGCCCTGGGACGGCAACCTGCGGGCACTGGAGGCGATCGGCCAGGTCATGCAGTTGCGACCGCACTTCGAGTGGCGTGGCCTCGGCTTCATCTCGCACTCCGCGCTACGGATGCGGGACGAGTACGCGACGTACGACGCCGAGCGGCTCTTCGACGTTCCCGGGGTGCGGGTGGCGGATCCGAAGGCCTGCCAGTGCGGCGAGGTGCTCAAGGGTGTGCTCAAGCCGTGGGAGTGCAAGGTGTTCGGCACGGCCTGCACGCCGGAGACGCCCATCGGCACGTGCATGGTCTCGTCGGAGGGCGCCTGCGCGGCCTACTACAACTTCGGCCGCTTCACACGGCAGCGGCTGACGGAGGCGACAAGGGTATGACGACCGAACGTACCGCGGAATGGGCCGAGCGCGCGGTGGCCGAGGCCGGCCCGATCGCCGACCGGGAGCCCGGACCCCTGTCGCCGGAGCAGCAGGTGCTGCACCGCATCGAGCGGGCGCGCCGACGCAAGCCGAAGGTCAGGGAGAACCGGATCACCCTCGCGCACGGCGCGGGCGGAAAGGCGACGCACACCCTGGTCGAAGGGCTTTTCGTCGAGGCGTTCCGCAACCCGACGTTGGAGGCGCTCGACGACGCGGCCGTGCTCTCCGTGCACGGCACCCGGCTGGCCTTCACCACCGACTCGTACGTGGTGTCGCCGCTGTTCTTTCCCGGCGGGGACATCGGCGATCTCGCCGTCAACGGCACGGTCAACGACCTCGCGGTCAGCGGCGCCCGTCCGTTGTACCTGGCGGCCGGGTTCATCCTCGAGGAAGGCTTTCCCGTCGCCGACCTGCAACGGATCGCCACGTCCATGGCCCGCGCGGCGGACCGCGCCGGCGTCCAGGTGGTCACCGGCGACACGAAGGTGGTGCAGCGGGGCAAGGCCGACGGCTGCTACATCAACACGGCGGGCGTCGGTGTGCTGGAGCGGCCGGTGACGCTGGGCACCCCGCACATCCGCCCCGGCGACGCGGTCGTCGTATCGGGGCCCATCGGCGACCACGGCGTCACGATCATGCTCGCCCGCGGCGAACTGGACATCGAGGCCGACCTCGCCTCGGACACCGCGCCGCTGCCCGGTCTCGTGGACGCCCTGCTGGACGCGGCCCCCGATGTGCGGCTACTGCGTGACGCGACCCGGGGCGGGGTGGCGACGATCCTCAACGAGGTCGCGCAGGCGGCGCAGGTCGCCGTCGTCGTCGACGAGGCCTCGGTACCGGTGCGCCCTGCGGTGACCGGTGCCTGCGAACTGCTCGGTATCGACCCGCTCTACGTGGCCTGCGAGGGACGTTTCGTCGCCGTGGTCGACGGCACGCAGGCGGAGGCGGCCGTGGCCGCGCTGCGCGCCCACCGGCTGGGCAAGGGCGCGGCGATCATCGGCCGGGTCGCCGCCGACCCGCCGGGGATCGTGCTGCTCAGGACGGCGTTCGGCGGTACCCGCGTCGTCGACATGCTGGTGGGAGATCCGCTACCGCGGATCTGTTGACGCGGCATCGGCAGAGCGCCGCTCAGGCCGCCAGGTCAGCCCGGTGACGGGCGGCGGCCACCACCGCCTGACCGAGGCAGACGCCTCCGTCGTTGGGCGGCACCCGCGAGTGCACGAGCGCCCGGAACCCCTTCGTCTCCAGCCCGCACACCACGCGCTCGAGCAGCAGCACGTTCTGGAAGACGCCGCCGGACAGCGCGACGCTGGTCAGACCAGTGCTCTCCCGGACGGCTTCCGCCGCCCGTACCACGGCGTCGGCCAGGCCGTGATGAAAGCGCGCGGCGATCCGGCCGGGGTCCACGTCGGCGAGCAGGTCCTCGACCACGCACCGGACCAGCCCGCGCCCGACGTCGACAAACGGGACCGGGCCGGCCGCCTCGACCCGGTAGCCGCCGCGCTCGTCGAGACGAGCCCGCTGTTCCAGGGCGATCGCGGCCTGCCCCTCGTACGTGACCCGGTCGCGCAGGCCGAGGATCGCCGAGACGGCGTCGAACAAACGCCCGGCGCTCGAGGTGCGCGGCGAGTTCGTTCCGCTGCGCGCCAGCGCCACCACCGTGGACCACCGCCGCTCGTGCCGCCGCACCACCGCCAGGTCGGGCACCGCGTCGCCGTAGATATCGTCGAGGTACGCCACCGCCATCCGCCACGGCTCACGTACCGCCGCGACCCCGCCTGGCATCGGCACCGCGCCCAGGTGGCCGACCCGATCGAACCCGCGCAGGTCGGCGACGAGCAGCTCGCCTCCCCAGAGGGTGCCGTCCGAGCCGAATCCCAGACCGTCGAAGGCGACGCCGATCACCGGGCCGGGCTCGCCGTTGTCGGCCAGACAGGACGCGATGTGGGCATGGTGGTGCTGGACGCCGACCAGCTCGACGTCGTCGCGCTGCAGCGCGTACTTGGTCGACAGGTACTCGGGGTGCAGATCGTGGGCGACGATCTCCGGCCGGACGTCGAAGATCCGGCTGAAGTGCGCGATCCCGTCGGTGAACGCGCACAGGGTCTCGTAGTTCTCCAGGTCGCCGATGTGGTGCGACACGAACGCGCGCCGTCCCTTGGCCACGCAGAACGTGTTCTTCAGCTCCGCGCCGCACGCCAGCACCGGTCGGTCGAACGGCCACGGCACGGTCACCGGGGCGGGCACGTAACCGCGGGACCGCCGCACCGGCAGCTCGCGGCCCCGGAACACGCGCACCACCGAGTCGTCGGTGCGGACGTGAATCCGCCGATCGTGCACCAGGAAACCGTCGGCGAGGTGCGCCAGCCGCTCCCGGGCGTCGTCGTCGCGGTGAGCGATCGGTTCGTCCGAGATGTTACCGCTGGTCAGCACGACCGGCGTGCCGAGCCGGCTGAGCAGCAGATGGTGCAGCGGCGCGTACGGCAGCATGACACCCAGGTCGCGGTTGTCCGGCGCCACCGACGCCGCGACCGGGGCGTCGACCCGACGTGGTAACAGCACCACGGGACGGCGGGCACCGGTGAGGACCGGCACCGCCGCCGGCGGCACGTCGACCAGCACGCGCGCCGCCCGAAGGTCGCCGGCCATCACGGCGAACGGCTTCTCCTCGCGGCGCTTGCCGGCGCGCAGCGCCGAGACAGCCTGCTCGTCATCGGCACGGGTGGCCAGGTGGTAGCCGCCCAGCCCCTTGACCGCGACGATCCGGCCGTCCCGTAGCCACCGCGCGGCGGCCTCCACGGGATCGCCCGGAACCGGGGCACCGTCGGCGTCGACGAGCCGGAGGGTGGGGCCGCAGGCCGGGCAGCACACCGGCTCGGCGTGGAACCGGCGGTCCTGCGGATCTGCGTACTCGGCGGCGCAGTCCGCGCAGAGCGGAAACTCGGCCATGGTGGTGGCGCGGCGGTCGTACGGGACGTCCGTGACGATCGTGAACCGCGGGCCGCAGTTGGTGCAGTTCGTCAACGGGTAGCCGTGGCGACGGTCCGCCGTATCGGACAGTTCCGCGAGGCAGTCCGGGCAGGTGGCGGTATCCGGCGAGATCAGCGTTGCGCGACCGACGCCGGTGACACTGGCGACAATGCCGAAGCCACGCTGTCCGGTCGGCGGCACCACTTCAGTGCTGACCCGTTCGACCTGCGCCAGCGTCGGTGCGCGTCGGCTGAGGTCCGCCACGAAGCTGGCCATCGCCGCCGCCTCGCCCTCGACTTCGGCGAAGACGCCCTCGGTGTCGTTGCCGACAAAACCGGCCAGGCGGTACTCGGCGGCGAGGTGGTGCACGAACGGACGGAAGCCGACCCCCTGCACGATACCCTCGACCCGGACCCGTATCCGCCCCGCACCAGCTAGCACCACGGTGACTGTCAGAGTTCGCCGGCCAGTGCCTGCTGGGTGAGTTCCCAGAGCACGTGATAGATCGTGGTCTGCGCCTCCTGCACCCGGTGCACGGATGCGGACGGCACCACGAACAGATAGTCGACGGCCTCGGATTCCGCCATCTTGCCGCCGTCATAACCGGCGAGTCCGACGCTGACCATGCCCCGCCGAGCGGCCTCGTCAAAGGCCCGCAGCACGTTGGTCGAGCCGCCGCTGGTGGAAAGGCCTACCGCGACGTCGCCGGCGCGACCGAACGCGGCCAACTGCCGGGCGAAGACCGCGTCGAACCCGACATCGTTGGAGAGCGCGGTGAGCACCGCGACGTCGTGGGTCAGCGAGAAAGCCGGCAACGGTCGGGCGGCCTTCGGCGGGTGCAGGAACAACTGCGCGAGGTCCTGAGCGTCAGTGCTGCTGCCGCCGTTGCCGAAGGTGAACAGCCTGCCGCCGGCCTGGAACGCCTGGGCGAGCCGGTGGGCACACTCGACCAACCGGCGCCCGTGCTCGGGCACCAGGGACTCACGGAGGATGACGATCTCCGCCGCCTTCTCCGCCGTGGACCGGGTGACGTCGGCGAGCACCAGTTCGGCGTCGGTCGCCCGGCTGTCGAGGAACGGGTAGAGCGCGCCGAGGGCGCCCTCGACCCGGGCGCTCATCGGGCCTTCTCCACGACCGCGATGGCCTCCTTCGCGTGCACGAGCACCACATCGCCCGGTACCGCGTCGACCAGCGCGACGCTGACCTCCTCGGGTCCGGCGTCCGTGTCGACCACGGCCAGGTCGCCGAGCAGCAGCTCACGGACCCGGACGGCAACCGCGACGTCCGAACAGGTGATGCAGACCTCGTCGTGGCAGTCGAGCCGGACCGGTGTGGCCGGACGGCCGGACGGCGAGGTGAGCGGCCGCCCGGTCACCGGATCACCGCCGGCTCTGACGGACCGGGCTGCTCCAGGAACACATGCACCATCTCCCACAGCAGGTGATAGATCGTCACGTGCACCTCCTTCACGATGCACGGATCGTCGGACCGGGCGACGACGATGTGGTCGGCGACCTTGCCGCGACCGATGTCCCCACCATCGCCGCCGAGGAGCGCCACCGTGAGCAGACCAAGGTCACGGGCGGCCTCGAGGCCCCGACGTACGTTGACACACCGGCCGTCGGCGGACATCCCGAGCGCGATGTCCTCCGGAGCGGCGAGCAGGCGCAGCTGGGCGGCGAACACCTCGTCGAAGCCCTCGGTCCGGGCGATTCCGGTGAGGGTGGCGATGTCGCTCGTCAGCGATACCGCCGGCAGCGCCCGCTTGCCGACGATGACGGGATGAACGAACTCGACCACGACGTGCTGGGCGTCGGTCGCCGGCCCGCCGTTCCCGAAGACGATCAGCTTGCCGCCACTGCGGAAGCGCCCGGACATGTCGTAGCAGGCCTTCGCGACTTGCGGCGCGTCACCGGCGAGCGCCTCTGCGGGCGCCACCCGGCAGGCGAACGCGAGCCGGGCCGCCGGGATCACGGACGGGTGCATCTTGTCCCCTTCAACGGTGGGAAGCGGCGCAGGGATCACGGTGCCCGTCCCGCGACCTGGCGAAGGCATCCGCCGAGCGCCGCATGCAGGCACCGATGACCTGATCGAGTTGCGCCAGGTGTCCGACCATCGACCGGAGATCGGCACGTCCCTTAACCGTCAGCTCGTAACGACGGCGCGCCGGCCCCGGTTCAGTGGTCTCCCACCTAGAGATCAGCGAGCGGTCGCGCTCCAAGCCGCGGAGCACCCGGTAGACATAGGCAGGCTCCACATCGGGTATTCCCAGTTCCTCAAGTCGGCCGATCAGGTCGTATCCGTGACCGGGCCGCTCGAAGATCAGAAGCAGCAAGAACGGATGCAGCAGGCCCCGCAGCTCACGCACGTGCATGCCAGTCCCCTTCCGTGGCGGAAGCCGCCGTTCCTCGTTGGAGCTAAGCACGCTTAACCTACCGAAGTTGGCTAAACCCGGCATTTGCGGACTCCGTTGCCTACTTGCGGGACTGTACGGATCAAGGTGCCACGGGACCGGGCCGGTTCGTTCACGCCGCGGATCGTGCCGAAGCACGACAGCCGCATCGACGGGTTCAACGAGGCGATCCTGTCCCTGTACCGGAAAGCTGACGACCCTCAGCCCCGCACAGCATGGGCCGATCGGCGATTGATCAGGCGGTCGTCCAAGCGAAGTGCCCCACGGCGGCGACGGCGAGGACGAGAAAGACCGCGGGAAACGCGATGTTGTGGAACACCCGCGCGCGGACGTGAGCCAGGATCGCGCCGACGAAGAACAGGACGAGGCCGACGGCTGCGGCCAATCCGAAGGGACGTACGCCGAGAAGGCCGAGCACCAGACCGATGACGCCGGCCCCCTCCACCACCGCGAGGTAGGGGATCCATCGCGCGGACAGCCCGACCTCGGCGCAGTTGCGCATCACGAAGTCCGCCCTGATCACCTTGGCGGTCACCTCGATGGCGTTGGCGAGGGCGCAAAGGATGGTCGCGACGACCAGGACGCCCTCCAGTACGGCGATCATGACGCGTCCCGGCGCGATCGAGCGATCGGTAAGCTCATAGGTGCCTCCACGTGCGCGGGTTCATCAGGTTGTGGTCTCTCGCCCCTTCTGACGCCCGACACGCAGGAAAGGTGACCAGACGTGGAACTCGTCGAACACTTCGAGGCTTCGAGGGCCCGACTGATGTCGTTGGCCTATCGCATCCTCGGCTCGCACCACGATGCCGAAGACGCGGTGCAGGCCGCCTGGCTGCGCGCGCGGTCGGCCGACCCGGCACAACTGGTTAACCCCGAGGGCTGGCTCACCACGGTGACGGCACGCCTGTGCCTCGACCAGCTTCGCGCCCGCCATCGCCGGCGCGAGGTCCCGCTCGAGGCCGACGACATCCCCGGCAAGCAGCTCGCGGCCGACGAGGCGTTCGTCCGTCGTGAGGACGTCTCCCGTGCGCTGCTGGTTGTGCTCGACGAACTGTCTCCCCCGCAGCGGGTGGCCTACGTGCTGCATGACCTCTTCGCCGTCCCGTTCGACGAGGTCGGGCCCGTACTCGACACGACGGTGGCCGCGGCGAAGAAGCTCGCGAGTCGGGCGCGGATCCGGCTCAGGGACGCTCGTGCGGTCGACCTGCCGGGGTCCGCCCACCAGATGGAGATCATCGACGCGTTCCTCGCCGCGGCGCGTGGCGGCGACATCGCGCGGCTCGTCACGCTCCTGGCGCCTGACGTCGTCCGCACGGCCGACCTCGGATTCCTCGCGGACGGCGCCGCGCCTGTCGTCCGGGGCGCCTGGGCGGTCGCGAAGGAGACCAGGGCGTTCGTGGACCGCATCGCCGCCGCCGTCCCGGTCCTCGTCGAGGGACGCCCGGGAGCGGTGATCGCCCCTGGTGGGCACCCGTTCGCATTGATCCGAATCCGAGTCCACGACGGTCTCGTCACGAGCATCGACATCGCGCCCTACGAGCGCGGCACCGTGTCCCTCCCCGCTGCCTTGAGTACGTGATTATCCGGAGTCGGTAGTTTCGCTTGCTTTGCGAGGGAGCGTTGTTTCCGGCGCTGATCGGGATCCTCGCCGCGAGACCTCCATGCCATACCGTATGGTATGTTCGCTTAATGGGAACGCGTGATCTGTGGCTCGGCGAGGGTGTTGTGGTACTGGCCGACGAGGGACCGGCGGGTGTGCGGATCGACCGTCTGGCTGCCCGCCTCGGCCTGACGAAGGGGTCGTTCCATCACCACTTCACGGGGGTCGCCGACTACCACGCGGCGTTGCTGACTCATATCGAGCATGGACAGGTCGCCCTGCTCGACGGGCTGTCGGGCGAGCTCGCGGCCGTCGATCCGGTCGACGCCCTGCGGGCCCTTCCCTCGCGGCTCGACGAGCTGTTCGACGCCGAGCTGGATCGGGCCCTGCGGGCGTGGGCGATCGGGAACGACGGTGCGCGTGGCGTAGTCGAGCGCGTCGACAGCGCGCGCCTCACTTTTCTCGAGACCCTCTGGAACCGCGCTGTGCCCGACCCGGCCCGGGCGCGCGCCGCCGCCCTGCTGCCGCACCTTCTCCTGATCGGAGCGAACGCCATCCGCCCACCGCTCGACGCTGCCAGTCGACGTGCGGTGTTCGACCTCCTGCCAGACCTGATTCCTCATGTCTGAGGTCCCGTTCCGGCGCCCCCGCCTGCGGACGGGCGCCGTGATCGCCGTCGCTGTTGCGCTCGCGCCGGACATCGTGACTGCTACCGGGGTTCATCGCCTAGAAAGAGGAGACAGATGCCCGCTGTCGATGTGTTGATCGTCGGGGCCGGCCCGACCGGGCTCACCCTCGCGGTCGATCTGGCCCGCCGTGGAGTTCGCGCGATGCTGCTCGAGGCCGCGTCACCGATGCCCGGCATGGCGAGGCTCCACCCACGCCCCGTGTGGTGAATCGTGACCCGTTTTACCTGAGGAGTCCTTCGAGATGGTGCAACCCTGGTGGCCGCTGGCCTTGTTGGCAGTGATCCAGCTCTGCGATGCGGTGTTATGCGCGAAGCCGGTCGCCTTCATCCGGCAGTGTTTGATCGACGTCCGGTTCCCCGAACGATTCTGGAAGCTTCTCCCTCCGCTCAAGGCTGCCGCAGCGGCTGGGCTTATCGTCGGAATCTGGGTTCCGCCGTTGGCGATGCTCGTATGCGCGGCGCTGGTGTGCTACTTCGTGGTGGCGATCTCGGCGCACGTCCGCGCCCGCGATTTCGGCCGCAACCTGTTCCTGAACGCGACGGCGATGTTGGTCACCTGCTCGGCGACGCTGGCCTTCACCGTCCAGGCTGCGTGATCGAAAGAGGCGGGCGGCAGCGCAGCCGTGACGTAGTGCGCGTCCCGATCCTCAGCAGCGCGCGTCGTTCCGCACCGCCAGAAGCGGCAGGCCCGCTGCGTACCGCCGGAAGAAGCCTGCGGTCGGAGTGTCCGCCGCCGCGACGTCGTCCGGGATGCCCTCCGCGACCACCGCGCCCCCGTGCGGCCCGGCTCCTGGCCCGAGGTCGACCACCCAGTCCGCCGACGCGGCGACGGGAATGTCATGTTCGGCCACGACGACGGTGTTGCCCGAGTCGAGCAACACATCGAGTGCGTCCACCACACGCTGGATGTCAGACGGGTGCAGGCCCGAGACCGGCTCGTCGAGAATGACGAGACCGATTTTGCGACTCGCAGCACCGCGCTGGATCGCGGATGCCAGCTTCAGGCGCTGCGCCTCACCGCCGGACAACTCGGTGGCGCTCTGTCCGAGTTGGAGATAGCCGAGCCCGACTTGGTCCAGTGCCCCCAGGGTTTCGGCGAGCTGCCGGGGCTCGGAGAAGCGCTGCACGGCCTCGGCGACGGTCAGGTCCAGAACCTGGTCGATGACCAACCCGTTGTACCTGATGTCCAGGGCCTCCGGTTTATAGCGGCGGCCCTCGCACGCGTCGCATACCACCCACACATCCGGCAGAAAGTGCATGTCGACCAGTTTGCGGCCATAGCCGGCGCAGTTCTCGCAGCGGCCGCCGCCCGCAGCGTTGAAGCTGAACCAGGAGGCGTTGAGTCCGCGCCTGCGCGCGATGTCGGTCTCGGCGAACAGCTTGCGGACGATGTCGAACGCCTTGCTGTACGTGGCCGGGTTGGACCGCGGCGTTCGCCCGAGCGGTTCCTGATCGACGACGGCGACCCAACTGAACCCCTCGACGCCGGTGACCTCCCGCACCGTGTCCGTCGCCGTCCCGTTCAGAGCGGCCTCCACACCCGACCCGAGCGCACCGAGCAAGCTGCTCTTGCCGCTGCCGCTCACCCCGGTCAGGCAGGTGAGCCGATTGGCCGGGAAACGCACCAGATCCGCAGTCACGTTGTGCGCACGCAGGCCGTGCAGCCTTACCCAGCCGGTGTCATCCCCGACCGGGCGGCGGGTCCGGTGCAGCCGCAGCCCCTTACCGGCCAGATAACGCCCCGTCAACGACTTCGGGTGGGCGGCCACGTCGGCGGGAGGTCCCGACACGAGGACCTCACCGCCGAGACGGCCCGCACCGGGCCCCATGTCGATCACCCAGTCGGCTCGGGCAATCAGCTCCGGGTCGTGCTCGACTAGGAGCACCGTGTTGCCAGCCTCACGCAGGTCCAGGGCGATGTCGAGCAGGTGCGCCTTGTCCGCCGGATGCAGCCCGGTCCCGGGCTCGTCGAGGACGAAGATAATGCCGCTCAGCTCGGTGCTGAGCTGCGCGGCGAGCCGGGTCCGCTGCGACTCGCCCGCGGACAGCGACGCCGCGTTCCGGGACAGTTGGAGATGGGCCAGGCCGAGCCGGTCGAGGATTCCCAGCCTGCGGCCCAGGTCGTGCAGCAACGGCTCACCCACTTCGCGCTGCCGGGCGCTCAGGTCGTCCGCCACGCGTCCCGCCCAGTTGCGCACTTCCAGTACGTCCACCTCGAGCAGGTCGGGGTACGTCAGGCCGCCGAGCCGCACGGACCGGGCCACCTGGTCGTACCCGCTGCCCCCGCAGGTGCCGCAGGGTTGCTTACGCATGTACGGCAGGTAGCGTTGCCTGGCGCTGGCCGTCTGGGCGTTCACGAACACCCGCTCCACCTCGGCAAGCGCGCCCCGCAGCGGCTGGCTCGACGTGTACGTCAACTGGACGGTCTCATTCTTGTTCGACATGTCGACGGTCGCCTCGATCTTTTCCTCACCCGTGCCGTACAGCACGCAGCAGCGGAAGTCCTCAGGCAGCGACTGCCAGGATCGACCGAGGTCCACGCCCCGCTTCTCGGCAAGCGCCGGTACGAACGCGTGCTCCCCCGACCGCCACTTCGCGTACCACGGCGAGGCCCCCTCGAAGAGTGGAAGCTCCGGGTGGGTGATGACCAGGTCCTCCTGCGCCTGCCAGTGTCCGCCCACCCCGTGGCACTTCACACATCCCCCTTCCGGCGTATTACGGTCAAAATAAGCGGTCGTCAGACGCCCGCCCCCGACCGCCGCCGCCGAATCTGTGCCGATCGCCGGAAGACGCGAGTACAGCAGCCCCAGGTGCCCGTCGATGCCGGTGATCGTCGCGACCGTGGAGCGGGGGTTGCGGTTCAGTCGACGCTGGTCGACCGTGAGCGTCGCGCCGAGTCCGAGGATGCGATCGACCTTCGGCCGATTCCGCTGGGTGATGTACTGCCGTACGAACGGCGAGAGCCCCTCCAGATAGCGCAACTGAGCTTCGTTGTGCAGGGTGTCGATGGCCAGCGAGGTCTTGCCGCTGCCACTCACTCCGGTGAAGGCGACAAGCTGTCCCTTCGGGATACTCACGGACACGTCCCGCAAATTGTTGGTACGAGCCCCCACAACGTCAATCGTCTCGCGTCCCGTACTCGCGACATCCCGTACGAATGCAGTCAACCCTCGTCCACCCTCTCGCAACGCGTCATAGCCTGGGCGCAGCGGCCCATCCACCCGTGCCGAACACACCGATCACGCCACTGCCCGGCAGGCCGTCACCGGTGGCCCTGAGCGGTCGCTGCACCAGATCTGTCCGGCCCCGCGCGGCCGTACTGCGGATCAGGTCTCGGAATCCGCGATGAGCTTCGCGGTGTCGGGGGCGAAGACGGTCATCCAGTGCGGATGCAGCCGGTAGTAGACGACGTCGTTCTCCCAGTCGAAGAGGTCATCGCCGTAGAAGTCCTTGAGGTACGCCAACAGTTCCGGCCAGTCCGCGGCCGGATCGCTGTCGCGAGGGTTGAGAGTTTCCACTTTGCCATGCGTGAACACGCCCAGGTCCTCACCGCGCATGTGCGCGGCGCTGACGGCGGACCGCGCCGCGAGGTGGCGGGCCTTGATTGCGCCGCGCGCCGTGCCGAAGTGCCACTTTCCGTGCAGGAAGTGCCCATCCACACCGCTGATCCGTGGCGCGCCTTTCGCCGTCACGGTGGACAGGGCGAGAGTGCACATGCCGGTGAGGACCTGGGTGAGCTGCTGCGCGGTCAGGGTGCACTCGGTGTTGATGATCGAGCGGAGGTGCGCGGCGGAGCGGGAGAGGGAGTCGTCAAGGAGGACCTGAAGCTCTTTGAGCTCTTCTGGAGTTTCGCGCACGGAGTTCCTCGTCTATCTGTCCGTCCATGGTCGGTCCACGCCGACCCGATAAACCCCATCCTCGATCCAAATCCTGACACCTTGTGTCACATACCCTCATCCGTCTTGCGGATGCCACCGGAACGCCACCGCAGGAGGCCGGCGACCATGCGGTCGCCCGCCTCCTGCGGCTACCAGCCACGCACCGCACGGCTGGCTTCCCGTGCGGCGTCACCCCCGGAACCGGACATCCCGGCCGTCGCCAGAGGGCCAGTGCCGGACGGATGTCACCCGCCCGCGCCCGCGAGGGCGGGTTCGGGGTCGGATCCGCCCGTCACCGGCAGGGGCTCGTGGTGCTTGGACAGCTCGCTGGGCCACCACATCCATCGGCCCACGTCCAGAGTCAGCGCGGTGACCAGCACCGAACGAACGATCATCGTGTCCAGCAGCGATCCCAACGCCGCGAAGGTACCGGCCAGCACCAGACCCGCCGAGGTGATCACAGGGACAGTCGGACGCGGCGCGCCGGTGAGTTGATCGCCCAGCCCTCATGGCTGGCTACCTGCGGAAGGGAACGGTTGGGCCGAACGCGCTGTTCGGCACAAGAAGGCGGGACGTCGAGCGGGTACGCCCAGCAGCGCAAGGGCCGCCACGGGGCGGCGTCACTCGCAGACGTTGTTTCCGCTGTTTGCTACGGCCGGGCCTCGCAGCAACAGACGGTGAGGGATACGAAGAGCCTGAACGCACGCGATCACCACCTCGGGATGCCCGGACTTCATCGCACACGAGCGGGAAGCGATGGCTCTTCCTCTGGAGCTATCGCCGTAGCTTCCGGACCAAAAACAACTCCAGCCCTGGTCTCCGACATCCTCGAGCGCCTCGGCGCCGACCCCAACAGGCGTCCCACACCCCTCACCGACAGCGATGCACACGGATGACAACCTGGTTGCCAACCCGGGTAAGTGAGGGGTTTTCGGGGGGAGGTTCAAAACCTTATAGAAGAAGATAAAAGCCCTAACCAGATTTTCGCTGGTCAGGGCTTTCTGCCTGTCGGGACGGCCGGATTCGAACCGACGACCCCTTGACCCCCAGGACGATCCGCCACACGTCCACGCACGTCACGCACGCTATGCCCATGATCAAGCTGTTCGGCCGACGATTCAACGTCTACCGTCACGCATCACGTATGGCCCCCACGTGGTCCCCGAGGACTGACACAGCTGGCCGCAATGCCACAGGGCTCAGGAAGTTCGGACACGGCCAAGTCCTAGACGGCGGCGAGCTGCCTCAACCTGCGCAGCCACACCCAGGCGTCGACCCTCGAACCCCGTCCCATCGGGCAAACGACGGATACACCGCGCTCCCCTGCCTCGCGGAATCAGGCGCGCAAGATGATCGATTAGGGTGCCATCGTGAGGCGACACATGGCCCAGATCGCCCTGCAGATCGGCGGCCAGCGTCATCGCGCAGCCCGGACACGCCGACTTCCCGGCATCGAGCGCGGGCGGATGACGGCGGCTCCGCCGGCCTCAGCCCCGGGCGCCGCCCGGTCGACCTCGGCCAGTCCCGGATGCCTGGTAACCGACGCGCGGAGCCCGTACCACCGGACCGTTGCCCGATCCGGGGCGGAAGTCTCGCGCCGCGCCGGCAACCATCTCGTCGGGATCGCGACCGAGCGCCTGCCGGATGTGCGGCGGGACCACCTCCGACTTCGCCATCGCCATCCGAACCTGCACCGAGCGGTCGTCAAGCAGGCGTCGCAGATCCGCCTCGTCCAGGTCGACCGCGAGCACCAGTGCGGCGCGGACGTCCACCACGGGATCTTGGGCAAGTGCGCTGCGCTGGGCGGTGGTGGTCCGCGGGTTGCGGGCGAGCCCCTTGCGTACACGTGCGGTGCGATCGGCCATCAGGGCGGTGATCACGTCGGGATCGTGGGTATGGGTGGCGAGTCGTTCCCGTACCTCTGGTGAGACGTCGTCAAGCAGCCGCGCGGCCAACTCGGGCTCCAGTTCGCGCCTTTCCGCGAGGAGACCGCGTAGCTCCTTGTCGGGGGCCTCCGCCATTACCCGGCGAATCGACTCGTCGCAGGCCGGGTTGCCGGCGACCGCCCAGCGGACCCACCGGTCGGCGTCTTTGACGAGTCGCAGGAGATTGGCGACCGAGGTCGAGGGGTTTCTCGCCACAGCCTCCCGGACCTGACGATCATGGTCCCGGGTCAGCGGTCGCAGTGCCTGCGCGGGCGCGTCGGTGCGGGTCGCGACCGCCTTACGAACCACGGCCGACGGGTCGGACGCCAGGTCGATGAGGGCCATCTGGGACGTTAGAGGATCCTGCGCGAAGGCGAGCCGCGCATCGACGCTGCCACCCGTCGCACCGTCCGAGGCGGCACCTGACCCACTTTGACGGTTGGGCCCGCCGACATCCTGCTGTTTCCCCATGGGCGTCATCATGTCACGGGCCGACCGGGGAACCGCGAGCCCCGACTAGCGCTTTGACGGTGATCGGAGCGTCACTACCGCGGATCCCCGGCAGGTCGACACCGACGCGCGGCTCCCGCCGCAGCGGCACGAGCGGGGCGACTTGGTTCCTGTGGAACTTGACCGGCGTGGTCCCCAGAGCGCCGAAAAGGGCCGACCCTATATCCGGATCAGCCCTCTGACCTGCGTCGGGACGGCCGGATTCGAACCGACGACCCCTTGACCCCCAGAGATCCAGCCGATCTATCGGCACCTACCAGACGATGCCAAACCGTGACGGATGTGCAGGTCAATGGCCAGGTGACTCCCGATCTCTGCCGGCCCGTCCCCGACCGTCCGTGAGACGGTTGTGAGAGATTCCGGTGGGTGAGGGCGCTGGGCAGCAACGTCCAGCGCCCTCAGGCCAGCAGGGTCGATCAGTCGCCGACGCCCACAGACTGAGCCCTCTCGCTAAGACAACAGCAAACGCCGGTCACCTTTGATGTTTCTGCGACCATGTCGTGATCGGTGCCGGTCCCCGCCATAACCGCCGCGTGAATCACGCGGGCCGCATTGGCTTTCGCCGCGAATGACCAGCGAATTGAGCTAATAGACGGTGTCGATCTAGTCCTGTTGATGAATGAACACCTGGGCGCCCATACACGCAGATCAGCGGCAGAGCGTGGGGGCCTATCTGTGCCGCCGCAGTTTCGACCACGACCGGGTTCTCGCACACCCTGACGGTGTGAAGGCCGGGTCCGGGTTCCCACGCGCGGCGCAGCGACCGGGCGGTCAGCCAGACTGGCTCACCGGTCTCGGCGGCTGCGGCGGTGATTGCCGCTGCGGCACCGGAGCCGGCCAGAGGCAGGTTGAGGACGAGGACAGTCGCCGAGACTTCGTCGCAGCTAACGCCGACGCTCGCCCACAACTGCCGCCATCCGTCGGCACTCAACGCAGTGCCGGCCGCGGCCGCGGCGGCGCCGAGGCCCTACCCGCCACGCCCCACGTTCGATGAGACGGCGCTGCTCCTTCTACCGTCAACCGTGCACGAGGGTGATTTGGGGGTCTGCGGGGCTGTGACCTGGGGTGTTGTGTCGGGAGGCACGCACTAAACGGGTCGGGTTCTATCGTTGGCGGTCGTGGCGTACGTACGGACGGTGAAGACGGCTTCCGGGGCGCGGGCGGTGCAGATCGTGCACTCTCAGCGGCGGGGGTCGCGGAATATCGAGCGCATCGGGTCGGCGCATACCGACGCGGACCTGGAACTGCTCAAGGCGGTGGCGCGGCAGCGGATGGCCGTGGGGCAGGGCGAGTTGGACCTGTGGCTGCCGGGCGGCCCGGCCAACGGGGGTGGCCCGTTGCCGATCACGTCCACCCGCGCCGGGCACCTGCTCGACGGGGACTGCTGGACGCGATCGTGATCCGGGCGCCTGTCCTGCCCGCGGCCATGATTCGGCTGGGCAGCGCCCACCCCCGTGGGCGCGGGCGTCGTCGCTACTCGTCGACGGCATCCGGGCTACGCAGCGGGCGATGTCCGCGCCGAACCAGCAGCGCTCGCTGTGCGTACAGGGCGGGCCGGGTACCGGCAAGACTGCTCCCGCTACGCCGAACTCGTCGTCCGATACGAAGCCACCCTCATCGTAGTTGGGGTGTGGAGACGAGCCCTCGTTCGTAGGCGGCGATGACGAGCTGTGCGCGGTCGCGGGCGTGCAGCTTGGACAGGAGGCTGCCGATGTGGGTCTTCACGGTTCCCATCGAGATGCTGAGGGCTTGGGCGATCTCCTGGTTGGACAGGCCACGGCCGACGAGGGTGAGCACTTCCGTCTCTCGATCGGTGAGCACACTCTGAGTCCGCGCTGTTCTCGGTGCGGACTGGTCGAGGTAGTGCTTTACGAGACGGGTGAGGATGCTCGGGGCGAACAGCGACTCGCCACTATGGGTGCGCCGTATCGCGTCGATGAGCTGGCCGGGTTCGGCGTCTTTGAGGAGGAAGCCGCTGGCTCCGGCTCGGAGTGCGGCGTGGACGTATTCATCCAGCTCGAACATGCTGAGCACGACGATGCGGGTGCTGGTCAAGGCAGGGTCGGCGGTGATACGGCGGGTGGCGTCGATGCCGTCACCGCCAGGCATGCGGATGTCCATGAGCACGACGTCGGGGCGTAGTTGCCCGGCGCGGGCGACGGCCGCCTCGCCGGTGTCCGCCTCGCCGGCGACAACGAGGTCAGGTGCGCTGTCGATGATGAGCCGGAGGCTGTGGCGGATGAGGGGTTGGTCGTCAACGACGAGCACTTGCACGCTCATCGGCGCTCCGCCCGGTCAGCGGTCTCAGGCAGGCGTGCGGTGACTCGGTAGCCGTGGCCGGCGCGTTCGGCATGCAAGCTACCGCCCAACGCGCCGACGCGCTCGCGTAGGCCTGCCAGGCCCGCTCCGGCGCCGGGGTGGGGCACCCAGCCGGGGGTGGGCCCGTCGTCGGCGACCGTGGCGATGATCGCGTCACTGTCGCGGTGGACCGCAATGTGGGCGCTGGTGGGTCCGGCGTGTCGGGCGGTGTTGGCGAGGGCCTCGCGCACGATCGCGCATACGGTGAGCTGCACGCCTGCGGACACCTCGCCGGTATCGCCGATGTCGAGGGTCACGGTGACTCCGCTGGTGCGGGCGGAGTGCAGGATGTGGGGAAGGTCGTCCAGGGTCTCGGCGGGTCGCAGGGGCGCGTCGTCGCCGGGGGTGCGCAACACCGTGAGCAGGCGCCGCAACTCGGTGGTGGCCTGGCGGCCAGCGCGTTCGATGTCGGTCAGCGCGGCGACGCGTTCCGCGTCACCGGCTGGCCCGGTGAGGGTGCGTGCGGCGGTGGCACGGACGGTGATGAGTCCAAGCCCGTGGGAGGCGAGGTCGTGCAGGTCGCGGGCGATGCGCAGCCGCTCGGCGTACGCGGCCCGTTCGGCTGCCCAGGCGGTCAGTTCGTCTTCGTAGATGCGCCGCTGCCGGCGGGTGCGAAGCAGCGCCCACGCCAGCACCGAAACAGCGCAGCTGGCGGCGGCGAGCAGGACGGCAAGGGTTTCGGCCGGCTGGACAACGCCGATGGTCGACAGCGCGAGGACAAGGGTCGCGAGCAGGAGGGCGGTGATCAGCCACACGCGTGAGCGCAGCACGGGCCGATCAGTGGATTCCACGTGTCCAAGTCTAGGTTTATTGCCGTTGCGCGCATCGGACCTGAGTCCGACAGACCACGGTCAGAAGAGCACGGCGAAGTCCCGACTCGGGGCCGATGCCTGCGCGACGTGATCGGTCTGAGATGTTGGTCATGCTCTTGGTCGAACAACTCGTCAAACGCCACGGCTCCCGCACCGTTCTCGACCGCGTCAGTTTCGAAGCGCGAGCGGGGCGGGTGACCGCGTTCCTCGGCCCGAACGGCGCGGGTAAGTCCTCCACGCTGCGGATCCTGCTCGGACTGGACTGCGCCGACGGCGGCAGCGCCCTCGTCGGCGGCCGCCCGTACCGGAGCCTGCGGAATCCGCTCCGCACGGTCGGGTCGATGCTCGACGGCTCCGGCGCACACCGCTCCCGCACGGCGCGAAACCACCTGGCCTGGGTGGCGCGCAGCAACGACATCCCGCGCCGCCGCATCGGGGAAGTGCTGGAACAGGTCGGATTGGCCGACGCCGCCAGGGTCCGCGTCGGCCGGTACTCGCTGGGCATGGGGCAAAGGCTCGGGCTGGCGACGGCGCTATTGGGCGAGCCAGAGGCGCTCGTGCTGGATGAGCCGGTCAATGGCCTAGACCCGGAGGGCATCCGTTGGATTCGCGGGCTGCTGCGCCGCCACGCTGACGCCGGTGGCACCGTGCTGCTGTCCAGCCACCTGATGGGTGAGGTCGCAGGACTCGCCGATGACCTCGTCGTCATCGCCGACGGTCGGATCGTCAAGGCCGGGACTCTGGCGGAGGTGACCGTCGGGTACGGCAGCCTGGAGGACGCCTTCTTCGCCCTCACCGGCGGCGGAAACGGAGTCGGGCAATGAACGCATGGAACACGTTCGCAGCGGAGTTGCGGAAGACCGCGACCCTGCCCGCCGCGTGGGCCGGGGTCGCAGTGGCGCTGCTCGGATCGGTTGCGATCACGCTACTGAACGCCTTCTCGACTCGTGCCGCGCTCGACGCGGGCCAGCCGGAGACCCGAGCGTTCACCTCCCCGTTCGAGACGGCGTTCGCCGCGATGCCGCTGGGCACCGTCGGCGCGGTTGTCATCGGGGTGATCGTCTTCAGCAGCGAGTACATGGCCAACAGCACCGATGCCGGCGGGGGCCGGCAGATCACTGCGGCCCTCACCGCATCTCCGCGCAGGGTGGGCCTCCTCGCGGCGAAGGCGGCCACCATCGTCGTGTTCGTCGCAGTGGTTGCCGTGGTCACCCTGCCCATCACCGTCGGCATCGCACGGGCCGTCATCGGCGAGGCCGGAACCGAAACCGTGACGCTCGACGAAGCGGTGACGCGCTGTCTCGGTGGCACCCTCTACTGGGCTCTCACCGGGCTCATCGCGTTTGCGATCACTGTGCTGACCCGCAGCGGCATCATCCCGCTCATCGTTCTCATCGTGAACAGCTCTGTGGTGTCGTTCTCGCTGCTGCTGACGAACCTCACCCCGCTCGCGCACTGGCTTCCCGATATGGCCGGCCGCAGGCTCTTCGGCGGCCTCTACACCATCGAGGGCGGGCTGGACGCCGTACCGGGCGCGCTCGTCATGGGTGGCTGGACACTCGCCCTGCTCATCGTCGCCACAGTCGTCTTCCGCCGTCGAGACGCGTGAATATCGTGCGCATCGGAAACGTCACCACGGCCGAACTCGACAAGCTCCGCACCCTGCCCGCAACGACGCTCACCGCCATCGGCGCGATCGCCACCGGCATCGTGATCGCCGCAGCCCTCGCCGCCTCCGCAGTCGCTCAGGGCGCGCAGGCATCAGCCGTCGACATCACCCTCCAGACGGTGCCGTTCGCGCAGGCAGGGTTCGTTCTGCTGGGTATCCTGCCCGCTACGCACGAGCACGCCGGCCGCCAGCTCAGCACGACCCTCACGTCCGTGCCGAAACGCGGCCTGTTGGTCACCGGCAAGACGGTTGCCGCGCTCCTCGTCGTCGCCGTCACCGCGGCAGTGAGTATCGGCGCAAGCCTCGCCGCCGCTACGATCGCGCAGCACCTGACAGACGTCCCGTCTCCTGCCGACGACGGCGAGCCGGGGCTTCTCGCCGGCGCGGCAGCTTACCTCACGCTGATCGGCCTGCTCTCCCACGCCGTCGCATTGCTCGTGCGACACCTCGTGCCCGCACTCGTCGGAACGCTCAGCCTCGTGCTCATCGTCTCACCCGTGCTCGCCGGGGTCACCGAACACGCCCGCTGGCTCCCCGACCGCGCCATCGCACAGCTATACGACAATACGGACACCGCACTCACCCCGGGTACCGGCGCTCTCATCGGCCTCGCGTGGATCGTCCTAATCGGGAGCATCGCGATCGCACGATTCATCCGGCACGAACCATGAATACCGTCACCGGTAAGCCGGCGACGTTCAGTGTCCTCGCGACGGCTCCCATGATCGCCCACCGCACGGGTGTGCCCTCCTCGCGGACTGCGCCGCGGCCAGGGATCCGGGCCCGGGTGCAACTTCCAAGAGATCCCTTTGATGACCGGCCGGTGATCCCTCCACCGTCCACGCCTCATCGGTCAGCTCACCACGACACACCACCGGCACATCGTCAACGGCCCGCCGATACAAGCTCGGTTGCGGCTCGGGCGCTCCGGCGACCGCCGGTTCGATCTGTCCGACCGCCCGGGGTAGTGGAGGACCACGCGAGGCGGCCCTCCCCCGCCTCCTCCGCCGATGACGCCGATCATCCGCAGCGGCGCCTATTCGACAGGGGCCCCGCCCTACGCGCCTCCCGCTCAGCCGGCAAGGTCGACGACTGCCCTGACGGCGATCGCGTGGTCCTGACCCGGCGCTCCCCCACCGATGCCCAGCGCGCCGATCACTCGGCCGTCGTGCCGGATCGGCACGACGCCCGCGATTGGGCTGTGTCAAGGATCTTGGACAGGTCTTCGTAGGTTTGCTGGTCAGGCTGCTATCGGGGTCTGGTGTTCGGCGAGGGCTTCGGCTGGGGTTCGGTAGTCGAGGGCGGAGTGCAGCCGTTGCCGGTTGTAGAACACTTCGATGTACTCGGCGACGGCGAATCGGGCTCGGGCTCGGGTGTCGAAGCGTTGCCGGTGATACATCTCGTTCTTGAGGGTGGCGAAGAACGATTCGGCGGCGGCGTTGTCCCAGCACACACCGGTACGGCCCACGCTCGTGCGCATCCGGGTTCGAGCGCAGTAGCGGGCGAAATCGGCGGAGGTGTACTGGGCTCCGCGGTCGGAGTGGAACACCGCGCCGGGGCGGATATGCCCGTGGTGTTGGGCCATGGCGAGTGCGTCAACGATGAGGCTGGTCCGCATGTGCTCGGCGGTCTGCCACCCGACGACCATCCGGGTGGCCAGATCGATGACCGTGGCCAGATACAGCCAGCCCTCACCTGTCTTCAGGTAGGTGATGTCACCGACGAGACGGGGGCGGTGAAGTCCCTGCCGATCAGGTCAGCGGAAACGACCGGATCCTGACCGGGCAGCGTGGTCCGCTTGTACGCCCGTGGCTGGCAGGCCCGCAAGCCGAGCTCACGCATCAGGTCAGCGACCAGGCCGACGCTGCACGCGATGCCCTGCCGGTTGAGCGTCGCCGTGACCCGCCGGCAGCCGTAGACGCCCCGGGCAGCGTCGAAGATCCGCCGCACATGTACGGCCAGGTCCCGGCGTCGAACGGCGGTGGCAGTCTCGGCCCGGCCACGCCACGCGTAGTACGTGGAACGGGAAACACCCAGTAGTCGGCACATCCACGCGATCGGGTAGGTGGCCTTCTCCGCGTCGAGCAACGCGCACCGCAGCGCTACGGGTGCATCCGGGCGAAGAAGGCCGCGGCTTTTTTCAGGAACTCGTTCTCCATCCGCAACCGGCGGATCTCGTCTTCCATCTCTTTCACGCGGGCGGCCTCCACCGGAGTGCTGTTCTCCCCAGCCACAGCGTGCTCACGCCGCCACGCGTTGACCCAGTTACCCAACGTGCCGTCATGGATCCCCAGATCACGCGCGACGACCGCGATCGGCTTACCAGTCTCGATCACCATCTGCACAGCCTCGGCCTTGAACTGCGGGCTGAACCGACGACGCTGCTCGGGCATGGACTCATCCTCTCAACTCGGAGGACATGTCCAAGATCCTTGGTACACCTCATGGTCGCTGAGGCGCTGTTCCATGGCGGTGCACGCATCGATCCGGCCGAGCATGGCACGGGCCAGGAACGCGTGGTGGGCGCCGAAACGGCCGGTGAGCGCCTGGGTGAGTAGCGGCCGCTTGCGGCGCATGCTGGCCATGGCCAGCTCGGCCAGCACCGCCGGGTCACGCTCGCCAGCGATCAGCGCCTCCAGCATCGCTCGGGCGGACTTACCGGTCAGGTCCGACACCACCGCCGACAGCTTGACCCCCGAGTCCTCCAGAAGTTTCTCCAGGCGCTGAACTTCCCGCGTCCGCTCCCTGATGATCTCCGTGCGATAGCGGGTCAGGTCTCGTAGCTGTCGGATCGGCTCCGGAGGCACGAAACTGGCCCGCACGAGACCGTGCTCCACCAACTGGGCAATCCACTCGCAGTCCTTGACGTCGGTCTTACGTCCAGGCACCGCCTTCATGTGTCGGGCGTTGAGCAGCCAGCAGTCCATATCGTGTTCCAGCAGGTAGAACACCGGCTTCCAATAGGCGCCGGTGGCCTCCATACCGACCACCGTGACCTGCTCAGCCAACAGCCAGTCCCGCATCACCAGTAGGTCCGCGGTCATCGTGGTGAACGTACGGACCTCCCGACGACGACGCTGACCCGGCCCCGGCGTGCGGACACACACCTTCACGTCGGTCTTGCTGATGTCGATGCCCGCGCATCGACGATGGACCACATCCACGGCGGCGGCTCCTTCCCTCACCAGCCATCAGGGGCGGGCCATCCGGGAGGATCAACCAGGCTGAAGAGTCTGACACGCGTGCTCGAAGCAACAGTTCCGGGTGCCTGTCATCAAAATCCTCAGCGTCCTACTGACAGACGGGCTCACAGCACCAAGACGAGACGACGACATCCGGACGGCCCAGCCCGATTTTCACCCCGATCGGGGTCACGCCGCTAGGCGCGCGGACTACTGACTGCTACAACTGCACACCCCCGAAGCTCCATGGAGGGCGAGGCTCTGGCACACATTTTGTGAGTCGTGCTCGTCGTTAGTTCGGGTTGGTTGCCCGGATGGAGATCATCTCGGCGTTGCTTCCGCATCTGGTGGGCCTGCGGTTGGAGGCGGTGGTGGTCCGGGGTGTCGGGGTCAGGATCGAGGCGGCGACACAGACGGTGCGGGCGCAGTGCGGCGCGTGCGGTACCTGGTCGGCCACTGTGCATGGTCGCTATGTGCGGCGGTTGGCCGATGTCAGGTTGGGTGGCCATGAGGTGCTGGTCGCGTTGACGGTCCGCCGATTCGCCTGCGTCAACAGCGACTGCAGGCGGCGGACGTTCGTCGAGCAGGTGCCTGGGCTGACTCGTCGGCATGCCCGTCACACGGTCCTGGCGGCGGGTGATCTGGAAGCCGTCGCGGTGGCGTTGGGTGGTCGGGCGGGCAGTCGGTTGGCGCAGCGGTTGGCGGTGTCGGTGTCGCGGATGACGTTGATCCGGATGATCCGGCGTATGCCCGACCCGCCGCCGGTGACGCCGACGGTGCTGGGCGTGGACGACTTCGCCCGCCGTCGCGGGCACCGATACGCCACCGTGCTGATCGACATGCACAGCCGCCGGCCGATCGACGTCCTGCCCGACCGCACCGCCGACACCCTCGCCGAATGGCTGCGCGAGCATCCCGGCGTCCGGGTCATCTGTCGGGATCGCGGTGGCAGTTACGCCGACGGCGCCCGCAAGGGTGCACCCGACGCGGTCCAGGTCGCCGACCGGTGGCACCTGCTGAAGAACCTCAGCGACGCCGTCGAGAAGGTCGTGCGTGGGCACCGCCGGTGCCTACGAGCGCACACCGATCCGACACCCGCCCTGTCTGCGCCGCCTCCGGCCGAGCCGGTCAGGGCGGGACGTCGGGCGGCGAACACCCGCCGACGCCACGCGGCCATGCACGCCCTGCGGGCCGAAGGGCTGTCGATAAGCGCGACCGCCCGGCGGCTCGACATGAACGTCAGAACCGCCCGCAAGTACGCCCGGGCCGCCACCGCCGAGGCGCTGATCGGCCCGAACGCCAGCAGCCGACCCAGCGTCCTGGCCCCGTTCCACGCCTACCTGCGGCAACGCCTCACCGACGGCGTCCACCAGACAGCCGCCCTGCACGCCGAGATCCTGGCCCGCGGCTACCAGGGCAGCCTGCGCGTGCTGCGGGACTGGCTCACCACCAACCGCGCCCGACCCACCCCTGTGGTCGTCCGGGTGCCGTCGGCTCGGCGGATCACCGCCTGGATCATGCGCCCCGGCCACAAACTCACCGACGACGACCGCACTGATCTCGCCGACGCTCGCAGCCGTTGCCCCGACCTCGACACCATTGCCGGCCTCGCCCGCAGCTTCGCCGCACTGGTCCGCCACCAGGGCAGCGGCCAGAACCTCGACGCCTGGATCGGCCGGGCCCGGCACGCCGGATACCCCGAAATCCGCGGCTTCGCCGCCGGCCTGGCCAGCGACCGCGACGCCGTCGTCGCCGGCCTCGCCCAACCTTGGAGTTCAGGCCCGGTCGAAGGCCAGGTCAACCGCATCAAAACGATCAAGCGACAGATGTACGGTCGCGCGAACCTCGACCTCCTCCGCAAACGCGTCCTCGCCACCCCGTGATCCGCTGCCAAGATCAATCACAGAATGTGTGCCAGAGCCAGTTTTCAGGCGGAGCCGACAGTGGGAAGCCCGCGCCCGATCAAGGAAGTGGGCGTTGTTCACGCCAGCGAGGCGGTGGCCGGGCCTGGGCGATGGTGGTCGCCGATTGGTTCATCGTCTCGCGACTCGCTGCAGGCGCCGGCGCTGCGCGCGACGGTGTGTCGGCACTCGACCGTTCGACGGGGCGCGCCCTGAAAGTTGCGGCGAACGTCCTGGCCGTCGCAGAACGCCGGCCGCCGTGCCGTCAGGTAGTCGGTTCGCCGAGCGACAGCATGAGCCGATTCGCCCAGTTGAAGAACGCCCCACTCATGATCGCGTCCAGAATCTCGAGCTCGTCGAGACCTGCCTCCCGCAGAAGCACGATCTCGGCCTCGCCGAACCGGACCGGCATCCGGGTGAGCGCCACGGTCGCGCGGACGATGGCGTTCCACCGCGCGCCGAGATCGGCGTCGACTCCCTCGTCGAGCAGGCGCTGCACCTCTTCTCGGCGCTTGGAGTGGTGGGACGCGAACGCCGAGTGCACCGAGGCGCAGTAGACGCAGCCGTTCAGCCTCGACGCCGCCGTCGCCGCCAGCTCACGGTCGGCGCGCGGCAGACCGGCCTTGGTGTTGTAGAAAATGTCAAAGTCGGTCTTCGTCCGTTCCAGCAGCGCCGCAGGATCCCGCGCGAGCAACCGGAAGTATGGGTTCTTGGCCCGCGATGCCTGTACCAACGACTCCAGGTGCTCCTCGGTCAGTTCGGACTCGTCGAGTGGATGCAGCCACGGATGCCAGCCGAGGACGTCCTGGGTGAACCGTGGCGGCCCGACGATCTCCACCTCGGGGGTGAGTGTCTCGCTCATGACAGGTCTCCTTCACGGCTCGCCCTCAGGGCTTGCAGCCCCTGGACGACACGGATCTGAAAGGTCAGGAACGCGACGAGCTGCGACAGCGACACGATCCCCGTCGTCGACCACCCGGCGTCGAGCAGCGCCTGCAGCCGGGCGCGGCTCGCGTCCTGCGGGTGGAACACCAGGAGGTGGGTGTGTTCGAGTGCCGCGACCAGCCGCTCGCCCAGTACGTCGACGCTTCCGACGGAGTCGATGACGTACTCGCTTCCGGTTGTGCTCTCGCCCGTGAGTTCGAGCCGGAACTGTCCGTAGGGCCCCTCGGTCGCACCGCGGCGGCTCTCGGCGAGGACGACGGTCAGAAGGGTTGCCGAGCCCTCCCCGCTGTCGAGCAGACGGTCCGTGTAGAACCGCGTCGCGGCATCGACGCCATGGAGGCAGGCGACGAACGCGGCGACGGCGAAGCGTTCCCGCAGCGTGAACTGCGAGTCGTCGCGCGGCTCGAAGAAGGCCCGGAAGCTGCCCTGAAGATGTTCACGCGCTTCCGGCCGGTTGTCGCGGATGGCCGAGATGCGATCGTCCGGCCGCACGCCGACGAGATGGTCGACGACGTCGAAGTCTGTGCTGGCCGACACGGGCGGTCCTTTCGGTGGTGCGGGGGGCTAGGACGGAACGTCGAGACGGGTGCCGAGAGCTGCGAGCGCGGCGCGCACCCCTGCGGGAATCGCGTACTCGGGCTCCGGGGCGAAGTGCGGCGTGTGGTTCGACGGCATGTCGCCGGGTTCTCGGCCGGGGCGGTAGGCGCCGAACATCCAGAAGACGAGGGGTACGCCGATCGCGTCGGCGAGCCAACCCACGTCCTCGCTGCCGGTCGCCCGCAGGTCGCGCGCGACGTTGTCCGACCCGAAGACGGCATCGAGAGCCGCCGCCACCTCGCCGGCCTGCTCCGGCGCGTTGAAGCACCGGGGAAAGCGGCTGATCTCCTCGATCGTCGGCTCGGGCGCGCCGCTCGCGCTCGCCTCGGCGGCGATCATGCGCCGGACAGCGGAGAGGACGGTCTCCCGCGTCTGGGCATCCGGCGTGCGGATGTTGAGCGAGAGGGTCGCCTCGTCGGGAATGATGTTCTCCTTGGTGCCGGCATGGAAGGTGCCGACGGTGAGCACGGCCGGGGATCCGGGTTCCACCTGCCGGGAGACGACGGTCTGCAGGCGGGTGACGAGGTGGGCACCGAGCACGATCGGGTCGATGGACTCGTGCGGGCGGGCCCCGTGCGCGCCGCGCCCACGCAGTCGCACGCGCCACGAGTCGCCGAGGTTCATGACGTCCCCGACGCCGATCCGCACCTGGTCGCTCGACAGGGATGTCACGTGCTGCGCCAGCACCGCCTCGGGACGCGGGGCCTTCTCCCACAGCCCGTCGTCGACCATCGCCGCCGCCCCCGCGGCCGTCTCCTCGGCCGGCTGGAAGATCCACACGACGGTGCCGGCCCAGGCGGCCCGGTTCTCGGCCAGCACGCCGGCGGCCGCGAGCGCGACTGTCATGTGGAGGTCGTGGCCGCAGGCATGCATCACCCCGGACACCGATCCGTCCGGCAGTTGGCCCCTGCCGGTGCTCGCGTAGGCCACGCCCGACTCCTCCTGGATCGGGAGCCCGTCGAGGTCCGCGCGGTAGGCCACGACCGGTCCTTCCCCGTTGCGCAGGATGCCGACGACGCCCGTACCGCCGCACCGGAACGTCTCGACGCCCAGGTCGGCGAGTCGTGCCTCGACGAACTCGGCGGTCCGGTGCTCCTGCCCGGACAGTTCGGGATGGGCATGCAGGTGGTGGTAGACGGACAGCGCCGGAGCCAGCCGTCCCGCACTCCAGAGCCGGCTCAGGACGGCACCCGCGGGACGCGCCGTCCGCGCCGACCGGTTCACGCCGTCACCGGGGCCGTGGCCTCGAAGTCCTGCGCCAACTCGTCGAGGGTGGCCGTGACGCTCGCGTCGATGTCGAGTTCGGCACCCGCGATGACGTCGTCCAGATGCGACTCACGCCGGATGCCGCAGATGACGTTGACGGCGTCCGACGACGCGAGGAGGTAGGCGATCGCCAGCGCACCGGGGGTGGTGCCCAGGGACGAGGCGACGGCGGTCAGCCCCTCGACGAGGTCGATGGCCGGTCCGAAGCGGTCGCCGAACAGCGGGTCGTCACGCCGGGAGCCTTCGCGCGCCGGCGGCGCGGACCTGGTGAACGTGCCGGTGAGCAGCCCGTTCGCGAGGGGTGAGTAGGCGTGCAGGGACAGCCCCGTCGACGCGCACAGCGGCAGGATGTCGTTACGTACCTCGCGGGCAAGGAGGCTGTACCTGCGCTGCACGATCTCGATCGCGTCGTGCGCGCGGTAGGTCTCGACGTCCTCGGGAGGACAGTTCGACGCGCCGATCGTGAGGATCTTTCCCTCGTCGCGCAGCGCAATGAGCGTCGCGATCGTGTCCTCGATCGGCGTCATGAACGGTGGCATCGCCGGGTTGTGGGTGTAGTAGATGTCGATGCGGTCGGTGCCGAGCCGGCGCAGGCTCTCCTCCACCTCGATCCGGATGGTCCGCGGACTGAGGTTGCGCTTGACGGCGTGTCCGTCCCACGTGAAGCGGTAGCTGCCCTCGTCGTCGCCCCACCACAGCCCGCACTTGGTCGCGATGATGACGTCATCGCGACGACCGCGGATGGCTTCGCCGATCACCTCCTCGCTGTGGCCGAATCCGTAGACCGGGGCGGTGTCGATGACGTTGATACCGCGGTCGAGGGCGGCGCGTACGGCGCGGACCGACACCGCGTCGTCGGCATCCGGGTAGCGGAATCCGCCGCCGATGCCCATGGCGCCGAAGGTGATCACGGACGCCTTCAGCGAGGTCCGGCCGATCGGGCGGTACTTCATGCGATCTTCCTCTCGAACTAACTCGATCAACGAGATGGGTCGGCCGTCAATTGGGCTGATGGGGTTGTATCGCCCAATTGACGGCGCCCCTACTCGGCAACGGCACGGTCGGCCGATGTCAGGTCATGTCGAGGCGAAGAACCCCGCCGACTCCGACGTTTTCGGCGGCATGCTCCTTGATGATGACCACCACCTTGACGGTGTCGCCCCAGTCGATGGCCTGGACGACATCGTTGAGCGCCTTCACTATCCGTCGCTTGAGCTCCACGCTCTTGCCGGGCGCCGTGTACAGGAAGAACGTGATCTCGTAGCCGTCCTTCACCGTGCAGTTCTCGGGTGGCAGCGGCACGAGGTAGACGCTGCGCATGTGCGGGGGCAACTCGAAAGCTGTCTGCGCCGCACGCCCGATTTCGTCGACGAACGTGGGGAGATCGACCTTGTCGAGCGGGAGATCGGTCATGCCGACGACGCTGACCATGGTGTTCCCTTCCTGGGGGTCGTGGTTCGATGGGCCGGCGAGGACTCAGGGCGTCTTCTTGAGGCCCTTGTAGGTGTTCGCGATCCAGGTCTTGTAGTCCGCGGACTGCATGAACGAGACCGCCACGTCGAGCCAGGCGGTGTTCTCGTAGCCCTCCTTGACGACCCAGAGCGTGCCTCCGTAGGTGCCGTAGACCTCCGGCGTCTCCTCGTAGAGGGCCTTGATCGAGGGGTCCTTCATCAGGTGGACGGTGATCGACGGAGCGGTCATCGCGTCCAGGTCGGGGAACGCTGCGGCCTTGCTGCGCGGGTTGACCTCGACCCAGCGGAGGTTCTTCGGGTTGGCGGTGACGTCGAGGACCGTGGGTGCCTCGACGCCCTCCGCGAGCTCGATGAGGCCGTTGGCGGCGAGGAGCTGAAGCTCGCGGGCGCGGTTCGCGGAGTCGTTGGCGATGCCGATGCGCGCGCCGTTCGGAAGGGCGTCGGCCGAGCCGTGCTTGCTCGAGACGAACTGCACGGCCGTGGTCTGCAGCCAGGGACCGTAGGTGACGAGCGATGATCCGTTGCTGTCCTTGTAGCTCTTGAGGTAGTTGGCGTTCTGGAAGAAGTTGGCGTCGATGCTGCCGTCCTCGGTGGCCCGATTCATGGCGATGTTGTCGTCGAACACCTGGACCTTCATCGTGTAGCCCTGCTCAGCCAGATGCTCGGCCACGAAGGTCAGGTCGGGCTCCTCGCGGGCGAGTACGCCGATCGTGACCGTCTTGCCGTCGCCTCCGGAGTCGGAGCCGGACGAGCAGGCGACGAGGGACACGGCCAGGGCGACGACGGTGAAGAGCGGGATCGCTCTCCTGAGGGGGTTTCGCATGGGGGTGCTGCCTTTCGCGCTGGGCAAGTGATGGGGCTGGGGTTACCGGAGTTTGCGGTAGAGGGCGTTGCCGCCGAGCTGAATGCCGATCACCATGACGACCAGGATGGCGACGGTGCCGTACATGATCTGGTCATTGAAGTTCTGGTAGCCGTAGGTCAGGGCGACGGCACCCAGGCCGCCCGCGCCGATCGTGCCGGCCACCGCAGTGAAGCCGAGCAGCGAGATCACGCCGAGCGTCATCTGCGAGACGACCGCCGGTACCGACTCGGTGACGATGACCCGGAAGGTGATCTGCCGGTCACTCGCGCCGAAGGACCGTGCCGCCTCGATGAGGCTCGGATTGACCTCCTTGAAGGCGCTCTCGAGGAGCCGCGCGATCAGCGGGCTGCCCGCGAACGTGATGGCGAAGACCGCCGCCCACACGCCGATCGACGTGCCGGCTACCAGGCGGGTCAGCGGGATGATCGAGATGGCGAGGATGATGAACGGCACCGACCGCAGCATGCTGATGACGGTGCTCACGATCTCGTGGACCGTCCGGTTGGGTCGAAGCCCGTGCGTATCGGTCGTTACGAGGACCAGGGCGAGCGTGAACCCCACAAGGGTGCACGTGACGAACGAGCCGAGCAGCATGATGATGGTGTCGAGCAGCCCGGGCAGGATGATCCGCTCGAAGAGCTCGGAAAACTCGTACTGGTACATCAGATCTCCTTCCAGTCGGCCCCGAGAGCGGTCAGGCCGTCGCACACCGCGCGGAGATCGGCGTCGGCCACCTGGAGCAGGAACGATCCCGAGACCCGGTCCCGGTAGCGGTCGAGCCCACCCCACGAGATCTCGAACGGCACGCCGGTGCGGATGGCGAGCTGCGACAGCAGGCTGGTCCCCGCGGCGTCCCGCTGGACGACCCGGACGAGCGAGGTGCCGGGCGAGACGTCCGGACGACGACCAGCCTCGCGAATGAAGTCCCCCAGCAACTCCGGGTTCTCCAGGAAGAAGTGCTCGACGGATCCCTCCGCGCGCAGGCGCCCGTCGCTGAGCAGGCCCATCCGGGTGCACACGGACTTCATGACCGCCACCTCGTGGGTCACCACGACGATCGTGAGGCCGAGCTCGCCGTTGATGCGCTTGAGGAGATCGAGGACCGCCTCGGTGATGTTCGGATCGAGCGCGGAGGTGGCCTCGTCGCACAGCAGGATCGTCGGATCGTTCACCAGGGCCCGCGCGATGGCGACCCGCTGCTTCTGCCCGCCGCTCAACTCCCGGGGCAGCGCCTTGAGCTTCTCACCGAGTCCGACGAGGTCGAGGAGATCGCGCACCTTCCGGTCGGCTGCTGATCTGCGTACGCCCTGGCACTTGAGGGGGAAGTACACGTTGTCGTATACGTTCTTGCGCTCCATCAGGGAGAACTGCTGGAACACCATGCCGATTCGGCGGCGGAACTGCGGCAGGTCCCGATCGCTGATGGTACGTATGTCCGTGCCGTCGACGACGATGCTGCCGCTGTCGATCTTCTCGAGCCGGTTGATACACCGCAGCAGCGTGGACTTCCCCGCGCCGCTCACGCCCACCAGGCCAAAGATCTCCCGCTGGCCGATCTGCAGGTTTATCTCGTCGAGCACGACGTGATCGCCGTAGGACTTCTTCAGGTCGCGGAACTCGATCACCGTCGCTGCACTTCCTTCCCACGCTCATTTCAGTCTCGACACCATTCGGAACAGGGCAGGCGACAGCACGCCGGTGTGGTGACTGGCCCCGTGTGCCGGATGACCAGCAAGTTCGCCACGCCGAACCCTACTAAACCTAGCGACCAGGTAGGGTAAGCCTGTGACCCGATTCATAGGCATTAATCCACTATGGACACTTCGCCCCGCCCGCCCTGCCATCGCGCTCATCGGCGCAGGCCCCCGGGGGGTGTCGCTGCTCGAACGGATCGGCGCGAATCTCGCAAACTTCCCCGATATCGACCACCTCGACATACATGTCATCGACGACACCGAGCTCGGTGCGGGTCGTATCTGGCGCACCGACCAAACACGCCAGATGTGCATGAACACCCTCGCGGGGGCCGTGACACTCTTCACCGACGACACCGTGACGATGGCCGGCCCGGTCGCACCCGGACCCACGCTGTTCGAGTGGTGCCGGCTCGCACTCGACACCGCGCACCCGTCGCCGTCGTCGGCGATCCAGGTGGCGGACATCGACCCGGCCCACCGCGCCGCGTTCGCCTCCATCGCTGTCCGCCCGGGCTTCGTCGACGACTACCGCGACGAGCTTGAGGCGATCACGGTCGCATCACATCCAAGCCGATCACTCTATGGCGAGTACATCCGCTGGTGCTTCGAGCGGGCACTCCACACCCTGCCGGAGCGCGTGACCGTTGCCACCCACCTGGCGCGAGCCGTCGGCGTACGCGAGGACGGCGGGCGCCAGCTCGTCGAACTCAGCACCGGTGCGGTGCTCGCGTGCGATGCCGTCGTGGCCGCGACCGGGTGGATGCCGCGCGACCACACCGACGAGGAACACGGTTTCCTGGCGGTGCTGGCCAGGCATTCCGAGATGACATGGGTACGTCCCGACAACCCGATCGACCAGGCCCTCGAAGATGTTCCGGACGGGGCGACCGCGATCGTACGCGGGCTCGGGATGGGCTTCTTCGACACGATGACGCTGCTGACCATCGGCCGCGGGGGGCGATTCGTCGACGACTCGCTGACGCGGGCGGGCGTGCGCTACGAACCGTCGGGACGCGAACCGAAGATGTACGTCACCTCTCACCGGGGCGTCCCGTACCGGGCGAAGTCGCTCTACGGCTCACTGCCGCCCTCGGCACCGCAGCGCTACCTGCGGTCGGTCGACTGGTCGACGATCCCACGTCCCATCGACTTCGACCGTCAGCTGTGGCCGCTCATCGTCAAGGACGCGTTCGTCGACTACTACGAGACGCTTCACCGCGTACGCCCCGAAGCGTTCGCCGCCCCCCTGACCACGGTCCTCGCGACGATCGACACCACCGAAGGCGTGCCGTCGGCACTCGACGCCGCGATAGCGCCACACGTTCCGGACGCCACGGACCGCTTCGACCTGCCGGCAGCGATGTCGCCGGTCCGCGGAGCGTTCCCCAATCCCGAGACATTCACCGACCGGGTCGCCGACTACATGGCCGAGGACCTCACCGAGTCGGCGAAGGGACGGGACAGCGCCATCAAGGCCGGACTGTGGTCGATCAGCGCGGCGCGACAGCTGGCGAACGCCATCGGAACGTTCGGCGGCTTCGACGCCGAGTCGCGCGCGAGCGGCTTCCGCACCCTGCAGGCGTTCGGCGGCATGGTCGGCAGCGGCCCACCGGCCTTTCGCAGCCGCCAGTTGCTGGCCCTCGTGGACGCCGGTCTCGTCAGGTTCATCGGCCCCGCGGCGCACGTCGTCGCCGACGACGAACTCGGCCTCTTCCGCGCCGAGTCGCCCGCCGTCGCCGGTTCCGCCGTCACCAGTCCCGTGCTCATCGACGCGTGGATGCACGCGCACGACGTCACGGCCAGCGCCGACACCCTCACCCACTCGCTCGCGGCGGCGGGCCGCATGCGTCCGTTCAGCGTCCGTGGACGGGACGGACGTCGGCACCGCACCGGCGGATTCGACGTCGACCCCCAGACGGGGCTACTGGTCCATCCCGACGGCACACGCGACACCGCGTTCCACGTCGCCGGCATCCCCCTTGACGAGGTGATGGGCGACACGATCATCAGCCCGATGCCGCGCACCGATCCCACGACGCTGCGGGAGACCGACCGCGTGGCCCGTAGCGCCCTGCGGGTGGCGGCCGATGCCGCCACCTCCGTCCGTACGTCGAGGGGAAACCGCGTTTCGCCGACGTTCAACGGTTGACAATGGCGTCTCCCCAGCTTCCGACTTCAACTGGTCGAGGAGCAGCATCTACTCAGGTGGAGAACAGCTCACTGACCGATTTCGGGTCAGCCAGGGGTCGACAATCCGGCCGACCAACTCTGGCACCCACTCGACGTACTCGACCTCGGCCCCACCAGCATGCCGGGCGTACAGGTAACGACCGGTCGCGCTGGTCGCCTCCGGGGTGGTGACCTCGCCGCCCGAGGCGACCAGCCGGGCGACGACCGCGTCCAGGTCATCGACGATCACGGTGGCGGAGGCGTGCCCGTAACGGGACCGCTCCTCGGGTGGGCCGGCGATCACCAGGAAGTCGCCGACCGCGGCCAACTCGATCGCGTCGAACGCGAACCGCAGATCCGGCTCCGCGCCGACCAGGGTCCGCAGCAACGGCAGCGAGGCGTCGAGGTCGTCCACCCAAAGCCTGGCGTACGTTTTCAAGATGGTCATACCCACCACTCCTGTACGTTGAGGTTTGCCAACCAGACCGTAGGACGATGGCTGCGGATGGGGTAAGTACGCACTTTTTGGTAAGAGGCACACTCGAAGCGAGGAACGGCGAGTGGACGAGTCGTTTCCCGGCACGCCGACGGCGACCGACGTGGAACGGGTGCACGCGGTGGCGCGCGAGGTGTTCGACGTGGTCGGCACCAAGTGGGCGGTACCGGTCATCGAGGCCATCGGCACCGATGCGCGCCGCTTCGGCGAGCTGCACCGGCAGGTCGCCGGCATCAGCCACCGGCTGCTCACCGCCACGCTGCGACAGTTGGAGCGGCACGGGGTGGTCGACCGTACCGTCCATCCCACCGTGCCGCCACGCACCGAGTACCGGCTCACCCCCGCAGGCCGAGAGCTGCACAGCACGATCAACGGCTTCTGTCGGTGGAGCCGCCACCACCTGGACGAGATCCTTGCCGCACGCCACCGGTTCGAGCAGGCTTGACACCCGCAGACCGATTACACCGCGTTACTCGGACACCCACGGGTGGCTTACGGTCGGCGTCGAGCCTGGCTACGGTGCTGGCCCGTTGACGTGGAGCGTACGGCGGGATGGACGTGGGTGGTGGTGTTCGGTGAGCACGCACCACCCGTTGAGGTCACCGTCCCGTCGGTCCTACCGGAACGTCACCGCGCAGCGTGATGCGGTGCATGACGCGGCGCTGGTTGCCGTAGTCCCGGTTGGCGTAGTGCGCCGTGCTGCGGTTGTCCCACATGGCCACGTCGCCCGGCTGCCAGCGATGCCGCACGATGTGTTCAGGCTTCGTCAGGTGGGCGTAGCACTGGGCGCGGGCCGGTAAGCCAACCCCGACGAGACACCAGATCAGAGGACGCGATGGAGACCGCCGCTAAACTCGCTGTACTGATCGATGCGGACAACGCCCAACCGGTGGCCGTGGAGGCGTTGCTGGCCGAGGTCGCCAAGTACGGCACGGCCCATGTCAAGCGCGCCTACGGCGACTGGACCGGCACCAGCCTTCGAGGTTGGAAGGACATGCTGCTCGCCCAGTCGATCCAGCCGATCCAGCAGTTCGCCTACACCACCGGCAAGAACGCCACCGACTCGGCGTTGATCATCGACGCGATGGACCTGCTGTACTCCGGACGCTTCGACGGTTTCTGCATCGTGTCCAGCGACAGCGACTTCACCCGCCTGGCGTCGCGGCTACGCGAGTCCGGGCTCACGGTGTACGGCTTCGGCGAACGCAAGACCCCGAAGCCGTTTGTCGCCGCCTGTGACAAGTTTGTCTACACCGAGAACCTGAACTACACCGGCAGCCCCGCCCCGACGGACGTCGCGCCGACGAAAGCCACCCCGACCGCCGCCCAACTCAAGGGCGACACCGCCCTTGTCGTCCTTCTGCGCAACGCGGTCGAGGCCGCCTCCGACGACGACGGCTGGGCGCCCCTGGCCAGCGTCGGCAACATCATCCTCAAACAGCGCCCCGACTTCGACCCTCGAAGCTACGGCTACGGCAAACTCAGCGACCTTGTCACCGCCACCACCCTGTTCGACATGGAGCGCCGCATCCCCGGCGGCGGCAAGCCCGGCGTCATCTACGTCCGCGACAAACGCCGGCCATCAGCAAGCACTCCGAAATCGCGCGTAGCCCCGGCGACCGACAGCGCCTTGCCCTCGACGACCGCCGGCTGAACGCAGAAATCAGTCTTCGAGATCGTGCCTGCCGCGGGTCGTGGCGCTCGGCCTCGACGACGCCTCACTCTGGGTCGGCTTCGCACTGCCCTCAACGTCGCGGTACGCCGCCAGCTCGTGGTGCGCAACGCCGCGGCGTTCGTGACCATCCCCCGGAACGCAGCCAAGGCCGCCCTCGAAGCACAGGCCGCCCGCAAGCCCTGGACGCAGGAAGAGGTGAAGACCTTCCTAACCGGCATCACGGACGAACGCCTGTACGCCGTCTGCCTTCTGTCGCTGATGGGCCTACGACCCGCAGAGGTGTGCGGGCTGCGATGGTCCGACATCGACTTCGAGGCCGGCACGATCGCGGCCGGCGACAACACGCGAACGCTCGTTGACGGCGAGATTGAGGAGAAGGAGGCCAAGTCGGCAGCGGGCAGACGCGGCCTGCCGATGCCGGCCACGGTGATGAAGGCGCTGAAGGCCTTTCACACCAGGCAGAAGAAGAATCGCCTCCAGGCCAGCGACGCCTACATCGCCAGCGGCTACGTCCTGGTCGACGAACTCGGCCGACCGCAGCGCACCGACTGGCTGCGCCGCCGGGTGTACGAACTGATGGCCAAGCTCGGGATGCGCAAGGTCCGGCCGTACGACGCCCGGCACGCCTGCCTGACGCACCTCGCCGGGGTCGGCGTACCCGACGTCGTGCTCGCCGCCTGGGCCGGCCACTCGGACGGCGGCGCGCTGGCCAAGCGGGTCTACGTCCACCCCGACAGCAGCCACCTCAGGGTGGCCGCCGACCACCTCGAGACAGGCCTGTTCGGGTGACGCCAGGACTGCGGATTTCAACAGTACGGGCGTACGTGATTAATTGTGAGACGAAACAGCGAGAGAGCCCTGATCCACGTAGGTGAATCAAGGCTCTGACCTGCTCAAACTTTGTCGGGACGGCCGGATTCGAACCGACGACCCCTTGACCCCCAGGACGAACCGCCACACGTCCACGCACGTCACGCACGCTATGCCCACGGTCAAGCTGTTCGGCGGAAGGCCCAACGTCCAGCATCACGTATGACGTGTGGTCCCCACCTGGTCCCCAGGCCAGGTGGGGGCAGGTGGCAAACCCTGATGCGGTGCGGCAGCCGGCGCCAGCCCGCGTGAGCCTCAACCACCTCTGCGGTAGCTACGCCTGCTGCCCGGCTGTCCGAACGCGCTGCACGGGGGTGTACGCCTCGTGACGAGGGCACAGCGAGATGTGGTCCACTGTGGTGATGTGCAACACCGGCGCTTGCTCTTCGTGCTCGTCACCTTGCTACTGGCGCTTGCAGCGCCAGTCATCGCCACGCTGGGAAGCGTGCTTGAGTGAAGGAAGTAGATAGGATGCAAATTCACAGCTTCCACGTAGAAGGCCTGTTTGGCAAAATATCGCATACAATCCACTTCTCCGGCGACACTCCCGTTACCATCATCGCGGGACCCAATGGAATCGGCAAGACTCACATCCTGAAATTGATAACTGCAATCCTGGAGGCGGATGGGCAGACCATCGCAGATATCCCCTTCGCTCGGGCAGTCCTCAAATTCTCAGACGGAAGAAGCCTGGCCGTATCGAGGCGAAAAACCGACGTGGAAATCACGGGCTTCAGCCAAGGGAGCCGCGTACTTGGAGTGCAGATTTTATCCACGGGAGTAGCTGATCTATGGCATGGAGTTAAGCGCCCTCCCGGCCCTCCGAATCTCCCAACTGCCATCTCGGACATGTCGTCACTCAACCAACTCAATCTCTTCGAGGCTCTATTTGACGAAGCCAACCACTACTCTCACAGCACAGATTTGTTTGACAAATTCCGAAGAGCCAGAAAAGAACATCCCCGCTGGCTTACTGAAATTCTCTACGGCCGAGCCCCGATCCTGATTGACACAAAGCGGCTCGACACGCGAATTCAATCAAGCGATCGTCCTCAAGAACCGATCCGCTCACGCATCGACGAATATATTGAGCAGGTGAGAGTTCAGGTTACTGAAGCTCGCGCAGCCTCCCTGGCGGCGTCACAGGCAGCGGACCGCAGCTTTGCCAAGCGCGTGCTTGAGCGATCCGGGCGCGCGATCCGAGAGCAAGATCTTAAGCACCGCTACGAGGAGATCGCGGAACAAAACGCCGAACTGTACAGAAGCGGCCTATCGGAAGCACAGGTTGATGTCAAGTTTCCTTCGAATGACACCGACCCGACAGAACGCAGAGTCCTAGCCCTTTTTATCGAGGACTGGCGAAACAAGCTAGCCCCCCTTCTTCCCGTCAATGATAAGCTGAAGATTCTACGTCGGATCATCAACGATAAATTTATCGAGAAGAGCCTCCGTCTCGACAAGTCGGGGGGCTCGCTTTTACCACTGGCAGCGAAAATGAGATAATCCCGGTAAATTTGCTATCATCGGGCGAACAGCACATTCTCGCACTATTCACAATGCTACTATTCTCAACGAGTCCGGGCTCTATCGTTCTCATCGATGAGCCGGAGATATCTTTGCATGCAGCCTGGAAGCACGCCTTTCTGACAGACATCACCGACGTCGCCGCAATCGCCAATTTGCAAGTTGTACTAGCCACTCACTCAAGCGGCATTATCAACGGCCGCTGGGACCTGGTGCAGGAGCTAGCAATCATGGGTCGTGGTGAGGGATGAACGGTTCTCTCCGCGACTACGACCGGCCCGCAGACCGCATTCGTCAACATCGGCAAGCAGATTCCCGGCCGGTTGTCGTGGTAGAGGGCCCGTCAGACGCTCGCCTAATACGTGAGGCGTACTCGGGTGCGTACGCATCGTTTCCGACCGGCACTCGCTCTACCGCAATCGAGGCCGCACTCAAGCTTCATGAATGGAAGATGCCGAACTTCGCGTGTATTGTCGACCGAGATTTCAGCAACGACTTGGAGGAATACGAGTCCGGGCCCCTGCCGCTGCACCCATACGAAAATGCCGACCTCGAAGCGATGCTTACCAGGATGAACGCATTCCGCGCACTTCTTCTCGAACTAGGAAGCGAAGATAAGATTGTTTACATGGGAGGGGCGGAAGCAGTCACTTGCATTCTTCAGGACATCGTCGCCCCCATTACCCGGCTTCGCGCAGCCAATGCCGCAATGGGATGGGGGTTGGCATTCGACAAAGTTGACCTCGCGGATAAGATCGATATCCGCACCCTATCCCTCAACCTTGACGGCTATTGCTCGGCGCTGATCTCGAAGAACCCCGACCCTCCCCCCAAGCAAGTTCTCCTTTCCTTTGCGACCGGCAGAGCCAAACTTCCGTACGAGCCGAAATGCCCACGCGGGTCTAACCCTTACTATCGTGGTCGAGATTTACTCGCCGCCGCAGGCGTCGCCCTTCGAAAGAAAATCGGCTCCTGCGATAAATCGACTACCGGCAGCGAGCACCTCGCCCGAATATTGCGGGCAATCGGATGCCAACAGTTCGCAAACTCCACCTGGAGCGAGGAGTTGCAGGAACTACTGAGCTCTAACACCTAACCCGCACAATCGATTCCACCGGCAAGTCGCCAAGCAAGCATCTCTGGTGGTATTAGCCCGCCAGCAGTACCGCCGGCTGATGACTAGCCGGCCAGCCGGCATGATGGGCACATGCGTCTGCTAGTGCTCGGGGTGCTTGCCTTGGTGGCCCGTTCGGCGCACCGGGCAGAAGTCGGGGCCGCAACGTCACCACCACGGCCCCAACTCGCCAGCATTCCGCAATGCGACTTATACAAGACTCGCTATATAGACAATGGTGGCGTCATCGCTTTGCTTATTTCGTGGCCACTTAAACCCAACGGGATCGGACAACTCAAGCTGACGCACTCGGCGCAGCACTTCGCTCGGCCCTTGGCTTTCCAGCAGTTCCAGCATGCTATTCCAGCTAGCCTCATTGAACATTCGGACAAGCCGCGCCGCACCATCGGTTAGCACAATTGATCGATTTATGCTGTCGACTGCCACCTTGCCAATAAGGGCATGGTCGACGGTAGCCGGGTCGGCAGCGGCAACCCAAAATCCACCCGGGGCATTCCGTGCAGCCAACTCGGCATGCTTCATTCTGATGAGCGCCTCAGCCTTCTCTGCGGACCCAATGGGGTATGCATCCGCGGCCCGTCGCTCTAGTTGTGCAGTCTTATCCACCCGGTCATCAATGATGACAGTTAGGTCCGAATCGGCATCAAGGATGATACCCACGTCTCCGAGCACCAGATATTCAAGATGACTCTGGTTTCGGCGGAGAACTGCCACGGCAGCCGAGGGGGTGCCGGGGCTAGTTAGATCACACTCTTGGTGCTGGTTGGCAACATGCTCGATCGCTGCGGCCAGTGCCGCCTGCAGCGTCATTGAAGCGTCACTAGCCTGTGCAGACAGCGATGCGCCAAGTTGGGCCGCATACCAGGAAACGCCGTGGACGCAGCCTGTATCGGTGCGTGCTGTAGCGCCGTCCAGCACTACGACCACGTTCGGCGAGGCTGAAAACCAGTCCTCGTTGAGTTTGTCTGCCTTGGATGGTTCGGACGCTGCAAGGATGCGCATCATCGCTCAGCTTTCGTGCCGGTAGAGTGGCGTCACACGCTCACATGCAAGGATTTTCCTTGGGTTGTTGGCGTCGTATTCGCAGCGGATGATGGTCGAAAACCGGCGGTTCTTCAATTCTTTGTGTAGCTGAGCGAGATTGTCGGCGACGAACTGTGCAGCGCCGAGTGTTCCTTGGGCGTGGGTGCCAGCAAGATAAAGGAACGACCCCTTATTGTCGGGGCGTGGCAAGCGGCCAATGTAGCCGTAATCTGCCGAATGGCCATCATCCCGAGGTGACCGATATTCCGTCTCGCCATCCATGAGGTACCAGCCGCGATCATCCGATGCAAAGCGGACGTGGGGATCGGATTCCATCACCTGGCCGACAAACGGCAGTAGGCGTGGCGAGGTGAGAACGATGAGATTCGGACGGTTGAGATGCACAAATCCGGGCGGCGGAACTACCTCGTAGCTTGCGTCCAATCCGACGCTCCTAGCTAGCTCCGCTAGAGCGTTGTAAGCCGCAAAGCTTTCAGCCGAGAGCACGTCTCCGGGGTCGCGGCGGCCTGCTTCCTGTTTGCCGCCGATTGCGACCGTCAACCGGCCCGTGCCGAGGAATGCGCGTTCGGGCCGCGTTCCGGCGGATAGTAGCTGAGAAACCCGCGATCGAGACATCTCTAGCAGCTCGGCGATTTGCGCCTGCGTCATGCCGCCCGCCAGTAGCTGCTCAAGCGCCTCACGGCGAATCCGCGACAGTTCGCCGATCGCCGCTTGGTAGTCATCGATCAGCCCGTGGGCTGCCCGCGCGCGCTCACGAGCATCACCCACGCCTGCCACCGATGCAGGGTCCTTCACCCTGGGCTCCCTTCGTCAAGGGGGCTAACTCTACCGGAGGCCGCTTGACCGGCCCAAACACTGCCGGGATCAGCAACCCCGGCCAACATCCATGTTAAGGGGGGTTGACGACGGCTAGTCGCGCATGCTCAACTGTTCGCCACCAGCCCCCTGAACGGGGACGTTAAGGGGGCTGAACAGCCGGTCAGACGCCGAGGAAGGCAGCGCTCCGCGCTGCGCGCCTACGGACTGCCGTGCAGCTGTTCATTGACAACACATGGGCCGTCACCTCCCCGGAAAAGGTGGCCACCGCACGGCCAAGGTCCGTGCATCTCATCCCTGTCATGGCACGGCGGCGCGGGTCGTTCCTGGTCCGCACCGCCGGCCTTTCCCGCTACAGCAACTCAACCGGAGGTTTCCGTGAGGAAGCGCCTCGCCCTTGTCACCGCCGAGCCGTCCGCCGCCGACCTGGCTGCGATCGAGGCGGAATGGCCGCTGATCGCGGCCGAACTGGACGTGCTCGACGCCGAGATCACCCTGCTCTACGCCGAGGACCACGGCGGGCCGACCGTCCTGGACTGGCGGCGACTGCGCCGGGCCGAGTCCCGTGTCACTCGCGCCGCCGCCGAGGTGACCGCCCGGCAGTCCGCGCACGTCTGCGAGCCGCACACGCTGCGCGAGGTGCGGCTGACGACCGAGTGCGACTACGGCTGCAAGGTCATGGCCTGCCGCGACTGCGGCGCGGAGCAGGTCACGCACTGGTCGGCGTACGGCTGCCCGGCTGGCAAGCCCGTACACCGCATCGCCTGACACCCCATCACCGGAAGGAGCCCCTGTGAAGACCCCACCGAGCATCCCTGTTGTCCTGTTCACCGTCGCCGACGCGATGGCCCGTAACGCGCTGCCGCTGCCGGCCAAGGTGGAGGCGTCGCCCGCGTACGGGCTGGAACTGAACCTGGCTACGCACACGGAGCTGCGCCGCTGGGCGCGGCACATGCGCCTGCCCGTCGACCGGTGGAACAGCCAGCCCTACCAGCACGACGACGTGCCGAAGGTCCTGACCAACGTGCACGGCGACTGGCGCGGCATCCGGGTGCGGCTGCACTGCTGCGAGCCGACCACCGACACCCCGGCCGAGTTCCTGACGGCGGCGGCCCGATGACCGTCAACTTCACCCACCCGAGTGTCCTGGACGGCATCGCCGCCGGGGCGGCGTGGGCGGACCCGGAGATGGACCCGACCCGCATCGACTGGACCGCCCGCCGCGCCGCCGCCGCAATCCCGTTCCCCCTGGTGGACGGACGCCCGGTCAACCCGTACGCGCCGACCGGCATCCGCCACGGCCGCAACGAACTCGGGCACTGGGGAGAGCAGGTCTGCGCTGACGCGCTCGTGTCCGCCGTCGACCGTCTCGACCGCCGGTGGATCGTGATGGTGGAGCGCGGCGACGGGCACGGCTGGGCGTTGCCCGGCGGCTACGTCGAACCGGGTGAGGACACCGCCACCGCCGCCGCCCGGGAACTGGCCGAGGAAACCGGCCTACTCGTCACCTACGGCGGGTGGCGCTTGGACGCACCCCGCTACGTGCCCGACCCCCGCGCCTCCGATGAGGCGTGGATGGTCACCGTCCTGGCCCGCAACGACATCGGCCAGTACTCCGACTGGCAGCACATGCCCCCGGTGGTGGGCGGCGATGACGCCCGCCGGGCCGCCTGGGTTCCCGCCCACACCTACACCCAGCTCACCACCCACCTGACCGCCGCATACGGCGGCGAGGTGTTCCCCGCGCACCGGGACATGCTGCGGCAGGCCCTCACCCCGCCCTGCTGCATCTGCGACCCGGTGACCTGCGCCGCCGACGACACCGGGGAGTACTGCAACGACCAGGGATGTCCACCCTGCCTGTACGGCTGCCCCGCCCCGATCGGCCTGTGCTGCTACGCCCCAGACACCGACACGATCCGAGAGGACAGCAACCGATGACCGCTCCCACGATCAACGGCACCACGTTCCCGCAGCCGGTGGACGACCTGTTGCCGGAGGCGCGCAAGCTCACCCAGGAGTTGAACGACCTGCCGTCGCGGAACCGGCTGATGAAGGAGTTCCGGATCGGGCCGAAGAAGGCCAACGACCTGTTGGCCCGGCTGGCCGATGAGCGTGCCCAGCAGGAACGGGTGAACACGCTGCACGCCGCGATGCTGGTACGCGGCAGCCTCGCCGACCGGCCGGCCCTGTTCCCGGTCGACCCCACCCCGGACGTCGACACCCGCGACGCGGACCCGGACACGCCGCCGCCCGCCGAGGAACCCGCGCCGGACCCGACGCCCGCCCCGCCGACCCCGGTCGCCGAGCAGGTCGAGCAGGTGACGACGGTCGAATACCCGGACACCAACATCACCCCCACGCCGACCCGGCGGGCCGTGGTGTGGCCCGTGATCCTCCTCGCGCTGCCCGCGTTCGTCGCCATCTGGGGCGGCTGGGTCGGACTCGGGAAGCTCACCGGGTTCGGGAAGGTGAACCTGCTCCCCGGTATCGGGTCCGGGTGGGTCATCGACACCGCGATCACCCTGCCCATCGGTGTCGAGACGTACGGCGCGTACGCGCTCTACGTGTGGCTGTCCGGTCGGGTGCCCGCGCGGGCGGCCCGGTTCGCCAAGTGGTCCGCCATCGCCTCACTGCTGGTGGGCGCGCTCGGTCAGGTGGCCTATCACCTGCTCATCGCCGCCGGCATCACGTCCGCCCCGTGGTGGATCACCACCCTCGTGGCCTGCCTGCCCGTGGCCGTACTCGGCATGGGCGCGGCACTGGCGCACCTGATGCACGCCGATCAGTAGCTACGCCCGGCGGCACAGCCTCTCGGCCTGGAAACCAGTGCTGCGCCGCCGGCCCTACCTGGACCAAGGAGGTCCGTCGGATGTTCCACCGTACCCAACCCCCGTCGTGCACGTGCAACAACGCCGGCAAGTGCGGCTACTGCCCCAGCATCGCCGTGACCGCGACCCGGGAAGCCCGGCTCCCGGCCGGTAGCGCCGGGCAAAAGGCCGCCGACCGGATCGACGCCCGGACCACGCGGCGCTGAGCACGCCCCCCGCTGACCCTGCCCGCTGCCCGGCGGCACGGCCGGAAAGCCGTGCCGCCGGCCCTGCCCCATTCGCCCAAAGGACGTGAGGGAGACGCCCCCGTGTTCACAGACTCGACCGCTAACGCTGCCACCTTCGCCGCCGTGTTCGCCGCTCTCTGGGTCGCTCACCAGGTGGGCGATCACTGGGTGCAGACCCAGCACCAGTCCGACCGTAAGGGCATGCCCGGTTGGCCGGGCCGGATCGCCTGCGCCGCGCACGTCGCTACCTACACCCTCACCGCCCTGCTCGCCCTGGCTTTCCTCACCGCCGGTACCGGGCTGCGGTTGGACCCGTGGGGCGTGACGGTCGGCCTGACCGTGTCGGCGGTGACGCACTACATCGCCGACCGGCGCACCCCGCTCAAGCGCATCGCTACCGCCCTCGGGTCGGCCCGGTTCTACGCCCTCGGCACCCCGCGTCCCGGCCGCGACGACAACCTCTCGCTGGGCACCGGCGCCTACGCCCTTGACCAGTCGTGGCACCACGCCTGGCTGTTCATCGCCGCCCTGTTCTGCGCGGTCTGACCGCCCCCGTCCCCACCGGCCTGACCGTTGGCCGGTCCGGTGGGGCGCGGAGGCAGGCCAGACCCGCTGGCAGCCCTACCAGGAAGGAACCACCGTGGCGATCAGCCAGTGCGAGAAGTGCAAGGGCACCACCTTCAAGCGCACCTCTGTCGACAGCACCGGAACCCTCGCGGTCTGCGTCTGCGGCCACTGGAACTTCGAGGACTCCGGTAGCGACGGCGGTGCGATCAGCACCGGACGCGTCAGCACCAACGGCGTGTCCGCCATCGGTAACGGCACGGTGGCCATTGGCCACACCGGCACCTTCCGCCGCCGCAACCGGTAGCCCCGTCCGGCGGCACAGCACACGGCCTAGGAAACCCGCTGTGCCGCCGGCCCTCATCCCCGACCCGTGACGGATCAGACGGAGGAATCCCATCATGACCAGCGCTCCCATCATCGACCCCGCCGGGTCGCCGCCGGATGAGAAGGCGGCCCGGATCGTGAATTTGGCGCAGCGGCGGGCGGACCGGGCCGCCGCAGCGCAGGGCTTGTCCGCTGCTGACGTGGCGGACGTGGAGACGGTCGCCCCGGAGCCTGTGGCGGCTGGTGGGCCGGTGGACCCGCCGGACCGCCCGGCGGGTTTGGCGGAGGTGCTGGACCGGCGTGGCGGGCCGGTGCTGCCGGTATGGCTGACCGACCGTTACCAGCGGCGAGAGATGCTACGCCGGGCGGTTGACGCGGCCGGCTACCACGTCGGTACGCACCTCGTGTTGTCGCCGGTCTACGCCGGGAAGGTCGCGTGGTACGCGCCGAAAGGTGCGGCCCGCGCGGTGTCGCGGGTGCTGGTGTGGACCAGCGCGGAGGCTGGGAACTGGCATCTGCGGCAGGACGCGGCGAACCGCAACGACGCGAAGACGTTCCTGGAGTTGGACCGGCACCGGATGCGTCAGGCGTCGTGGCGTTGGTGGGTCACCGGGGCTGGCACCCTCGCGACCAGCGCCGCCGGCATCGTGGTGGCCTCCGACATCACGCCGTGGTGGGTTAAGGCACCGATCCTGGCTGCCGGTCTGGTGGGGTTGGCCCGCTACGGTCGCCCCCTGGACAAGCCGATCATCGCCCGCACCGTGGTTCGCGCCGCGTATCGGAAGCTCACCGCGGAACTGACCCGCAAGGGCATCATGGCCACCGGCCTGGTGAAACGCCCGGAAGACATCGTGTTCCCCGCCGGGGTCGGCGAAATCCGCCGCGACGGCCCCGGCTACCTGGCGATCGTGGACCTCCCCGACGGAGTAATCGCGGTCGACGTGGTGGAGGCGCGAGACAAGCTGGCCGGTGGGCTGCGGCTGCCAATGGATCAGGTGTGGCCCGAGGTGATGCCCCGGGAGCACCCCTCGCGGCTGGCGCTGTGGGTGGCCGACCGTCCGGTGTCGGCGATGAAGCAGCCGCCGTGGCCGCTGCTGCGCGGCGGGCAGACGGACTACTTCAAGCCGTTCGTGTACGGCTTCGACCCGCGTATGCGGCCGGTGGAGTACCGCATGGATGAGCGCAACAGCCTGTTCGCCGGGTTCCCTGGCTCGGGTAAGTCGCTGTCCGCGCGGGTGGTGCTCGCGGGGATGGCGCTGGACCCGCTGGTGCAGTTCGCGGTGTTCGACCTGGCCGGGCGTGGTGACTTCGACGCGTTCGAACCGCTGTGCGCGCCGGAGTTGTTCGGCAGCGGAGCGGATGAGGGCACGAAGCAGAACGCCTACCGGATGCTGATGTGGCTGCTCAAAGAGTGCGACGTGCGCGGCCCGCGCATCAAGCACTACGCCACCCAGGGCATGAACACCGAGAACAAGCTGAACCGGGCGATCGCCGCCAAGGACGCCCGGCTACGGCCGATCGTCGCCGCGATCGATGAGGTGCAGGAACTGATCACCGACCCGGAGATCGGCAAGTCGGCCGCCGCCGCGATGACCAGCATCGTCAAGCGTGGCCGGGCACTCGGGATTCACCTGGTGATGATGACGCAGCGCATCGACAAGGAGTCCCTTCCCAAGGGCGTCACGTCCAACATCGCTGTTCGGACCTGCCTGGCCGTGCCGTCGCACGTCGAAACCGATCTCGCACTTGGTACGGGCGCGTACCGGCAGGGCGCGCGACCGACGCAGTTCGAGATCGGCGTAGACGCCGGATGGGGCGTGCGGGTCGGCTACGGCCCGATGGCCTCCGTACGGGCCGCGTACCTCGACCGCGCCGCCGTGGAGAAGATCTGCCAGCGCGGTGTAGCCCTGCGCGGCGGCATCACCGGCCCCGCCGACCTGCCCGCCGCCCGCGACATCCTCGACGACCTGCGGGCGGTATGGGTGGCCGACGAACGCGGCCAGCACTGGGAGGTCTTGGCCGCCCGACTGGCCGACTGGTCCCCCGAAGCCTATGGGTCCCTCACCCCCGACGCGCTGTCCGCGCTCGTGCGCGGCAAGAAGGTGGAGTGCTCACGCCAAGTGAAGGTGAAGGGCTCCAACCGGTCCGGGCTGTACCTCGAACACCTCACCAAGGCGCTCGCCGAGCGCGGCGGCGCGGCCGGCTGAGAACCGGTAGCGCGGCCGGTAGCGGACCGGGCAAAGGTAGAGCGAACTCTACCCGGGCCGCTACCGGCCCCACCTGCACCAACAGCCACCGGTAGCGGTAGAGCGGCACCCCGCCTACCGCCGGTAACCCCCGTTTGGAGCCTCCCGTGACCCCCATCGTGGCCGCTACCAGCACAAACGTGCCCGAAATGTCCGTAGTCCTGTTCGCCGGAATTGCCCTTATCGTCGCTGTCGGTTACGCCGGAGCGTGCTGGGTCCGGCCGTTCACTGCCTGTAAGCGGTGTACGGGCACCGGTATCGCCCCGCCCCGGCTGTGGGAGCGGCTACTGCGGCGCACCACCCGCCCCCGCGCACTGCACGGCCGTCCTGACTGCCGCCGCTGCACCGGCACCGGATTGCGGCTGCGCATCGGTCGCCGGGCGTTCAACCACTTCCGCCGGCTACGCCGGCAGGCCACCCGATGAACCGCCGCACCGGCCGCACCGGTCACACCGACTGGTGCGGCCGGGACCATCGCTGCAACCTCAACGAACACCGGTCGGAAGAGATGGTGGTCGACCTTCCCGGCCGCGCTCGCGCCGTCCTGACCCGCGTGCGCACCGCCTCCGGCCGGGACCACGCCGAAATCCGTATCCGCGTCGCCCTGGCCCCGGTCGAGTCGGCCGCCCGCCGGCAGTTGCTCGGCCTGCTCGGCGACGTCCGGCACACCGTCACCCGCGCGGCCATCGCCGCCTACCCCCGCCCAAGGAGGGCCAACCCATGACCACCACGACCGCGATCCGCTTCACCAACTCCCAGCGCGCCGGCCTGATGGTCTGCGCTCCCGTCCGACTCGCCCTCGGCGCGCTGGCCCACCACCCCGCCCGGCACACCATCCCGACGAGCGAGCAGGGCAAGCGGGCACGGCACATCACCACCCCGGCCTGCCAGCCCGACCCCGACCCCGCCGACCCGAACGCCGGCCGAGGGTGGGCCGAGTACACCGCCGGATGGGCCGACCACCTCGGCGCACTGGCCTGCCCCACCTGCTACCCGCCGGAAGGGGCCGCCTGATGCTGCCCAACCCCGATCTGCTGGCCGCCGCGCTCGCCCACGCGGCGCGCGGCTGGCACGTCTTCCCCCTGCGCCCCGACCGCCCGGACACCAGCGACGAAGACGAAGCCAAGCGGCCCGCGTTCCCGAACCGCTGCACCGCCGAGCGGTGCGACCGCACCGACCCGCGCTGCCGCGCCGCCGGTCGGCACGTCGGGTGGGAAGAACGCTCCACCACCGACCCGACCCGCATCCGCCGCGCATGGACTGCCCGCCCCTACGGCATCGGGATCGCGTGCGGCCCGTCCCGCCTTGTCGTGGTCGACCTGGACGTGCCCAAGCACGCCGACGACACCCCGCCCCCGCAGTGGACCGACGCGACCGATGGTGTGGACGTGCTCACCGCCCTGGCCGACCGGCACAGCGGCACCATCGGACCGACGTACACCGTGACCACCGGCCGAGGCGGCAGCCACCTCTACTACCAGCACCCGACCAACGGCCCCGAACTGCGCAACACCACCGGCGACCGGGGCGGACTCGGGTGGAAGGTCGACACCCGCTCCCACGGTGGCTACGTCGTCGCCGCCGGCAGCACCGTTGCCGGCCGCCCCTACGAGGCGGTGCTGGACGTCGACCCGGCACCGCTGCCCGCGTGGCTGACCGGGCTCCTCGCCCCCGCCCCGCGTCCCGCGCACCGGTCGGCGGTGGTGGCGCTGCCGGTGGACCGGCACGGCCCGTATATCGCTGCCGCGATCCGCCGTCAGGTGGCCCACCTGACCGCCGCGCCGGACGGCCAGCGGAATCATGCCCTGTTCACCTCGGCTGTCGCGCTGGGGCAGTTGGCCGCCGGTGGCTCGCTGACCGAAGACGACGTGACCGCCGTCCTGGAGCCCGCTGCCCTGTCGATCGGGCTGCGGCAGGGCGAGATCACCCGCACCATCGCGTCTGGTCTGCGGACCGGGGCGCGTAACCCCCGCACGGTTGGGAAGGCAGCATGAGTACCCGCTTGCAGATCGGCACCGGCCCGGAAACCATCCGCACCCTCAAGAGCGCACTCGTGGATGGATTGCTGCCGGACACGTACGTGTCGGCCGGGTCGCTGGTGCACATGGAAGCCGTCTCCGGTGGCCTGACCACCGCCGCCGACGAAGACTCCCCGCTGCCCGTCGCCGCCAGCACGGTCACGCCGGCCGGGCTTGCCGGCCTGCTCGCTGAACACGCCTACGTCTACCGGCTCAAGAGCCGCAAGAACGACGCCGGCAACCCCGAACCGTACGAGGAAGAGACCACACCGCAGCGCGACATCCTGTCCTCCGTGCTGGCCGGGAAGACGTGGCCGGGTGTGGCGCCGCTACGCGGGATCATCGGTGCCCCGGTGCTGCGCCGCGACGGCACCCTGTTGCAGCGGCCCGGCTACGACCCCGCCACCGGCCTGTACCTCGCGTCGAAAGTCGCCCTGCCCCCGGTGCCGGACGAACCCACCGCAGAGCAGGTGGCGGAGGCGCGCACGTTCCTGCTCGGCCGGTTCCTGCGCGACTTCCCGTGGGCCAGCGTGGCGGACCGGGCGAACTACGTCGCGCTGTTGGCGACGCCGATCCTGCGGCACTTCACCCGATCGTTGACGCCGTTCGCGCTGATCGACGCGACCATGCCCTCATCGGGGAAGACGATCCTGACCGCCGGACCCGGCATGCTCTACGGCCAGCGCGTCATGACCTGGGCCTACTCCGATGAGGAACTACGGAAGTCCATCACCGCTGTGCTCGCTGAGCAGGTCGGGGTGGTGATCTGGGACAACCTCGCCGAGGGCACCGTCATTGACTCCGCCGTGCTCGCGCAGCTGGTCACCAGCGGCGTGTGGTCCGACCGGCAGTTGGGTGCGTCGCGCAACGTCGCCACGGTCAATGACCGGTTGTGGATGGCGACCGGCAACAACCTCCAGGTTGGCGGTGACATGGCGTCGCGGACGGTGCGGGTGCATCTCGACCCGAACATGCCCCGGCCCGAGTCACGTGATCAGTCCGGGTTCGGCATCCCGCACCTTGACCAGTGGATCACCGACCCGACGAACCAACTCACCGTGCTGTGGCACCTCCTGGTCCTGGTGCTGGACTGGACCCGGCAGGGAGCACCACGGGTGTCGGGGTTGTCGATGCGGCAGTTCACGCCGTGGGCGCAAGCCCTCGGGGGGTTCCTCGCCCATCACGGCATCGACGGGTTCCTCACCAACGCCGCCGACGTGCGGGAGATCGATGAAGACGAAACGCGCTGGCGCGCGTTCCTCACTACCTGGCATGAGCGCCACGGTGGGCGGGCTCTGACTGCCGCTGACCTGCGTAAGGACGCCGAACCGGTGCAGCTCGGCAGCACGGAGCATGACCCGTGGGATGGGCAGTTCATCACCACCCACAACGGCCGGCTACCCAACCCGCTGCAACTCGGCAGGCTGCTCACCGGGCAGGCCGGACGATGGCGCGGTGACCACGTCATCCGGGCCGGCAAACACGAACGCGGCAACCGGGCCGTGTTCTGGGTCGAGCACCACCAAGGGTAAAACCCGCTGAACCATCTCGGCATCTCGGCATCTCGGCATCTCGGCGGAACCGGCCAGCTACCAGGGACAACAGCCTGCCGAGATCAACCAGTCGATGAAAATCAATCTCGGCATCTCGGCAACCAGCCTGCCGAGATAAACCCTGATTGCCGAGATCGGACAGCGGAGCTTCAACGATCTCGGCAAGCGTTTCCGCAGCTCAACGGCAACTTTGCCGAGATGCCGAGATGCCGAGATGGTTCAGCCCTCCCACGCACAGCGCGCACCGGCTACCGCAACCGATCGACGTAGCGCGCCCGCTGAGAGCCACACAGACGACCGGACTCATGGCCTAACACCAACCGCCCCGAAATCTTGGCCCTACGGCGCTCTCAGCGGGCCGCGCTAAGCCGCTCTGCGGCGATCCATCCCGGTTCCTCCATAGAAGCCACCCAACAAGCGAAAGGCGCGCATCGTGCGACTCGTCACGCAGAATGCCTCACCAGACGTGCCCGCCCCGCAGGAAGGAGGCGAGATCATCCAACTCTCGCCCAAGCCGTTCATGTCCACCGAGGAGCTTGCCGGGCTGCTCGACGTCGACCCGTCGACCATCCGGCGTTGGCGTACCGTCCCACCCTTGCAGGGTCCGCCGTTCATCCCGATCTCTGACCGGGTGGTGAAGTACGCGACGGCCGACGTGGAGCGGTGGTTGTCCGCGCGCCGAGTCGTCCCGAGGGCGGCCTGATGGCGGCTCCCCAGCAACCACCGATCGGCGTCACGCTCGGCTCCGATGTGGAGTTCCGGGCCGGCAGGGACCGCCCCTACCGGGCGCGCGTCCGATGGGTCGACCCGACGACCAAGCGGCGGCTATCCAAGTCCACGACGGTCGCCACGGCGGAGGAAGCGCAAGCGTGGATCGACGGCATGGTCAGTGCGGCACAAGGTGGTGTCGACCCGCTCGCCGCGACAAAGCGCCTGGCAGAGTACGGCGATGGCGTAATGACGCTGGCACTCCGCGGCTTGGAACGGAAGACGCTCGATCCCTACCTGGCCGGGTGGCGTAAGCGGGTGGTACCTGCCCTTGGCCACATCCCGGTAAGGATGATCACCAACGGTGCCGTTGACCGCGCCGTGCACGGTTGGATTGCCGACGAGTGCAGCCGCTCCACGGTCAAGAACAGCCTTGCCGTACTGGTCCGCGTCATGGAGCAGGCCGTACGGGACGGCATCATTCCACGGAATCCCGCGCAGGTGACCGGTTGGCAGCGCGAATATCAGCGGGCAGAAGACGAGTTGGACGACCCGCGCACGCTCGCCCTGCCGGACTGGGAATCGCTGACCACGCTCGCCGCCGCACTGGTGGAACGGTCCGCGAACACCTTCCCTGGATGGGGAGACGTGGTCATCTTCGCCGCCTGCACAGCGGCGCGAATCGGCGAGGTATCCGGCGTGCGAGCCGAGGACATCGACCGGGAAACGTGGATGTGGACGGTACGTCGACAGACCACGCCCAGCCCCGGTGGCCTGGTCGACAAGGGCACCAAGGGTAAGCGCGCACGCACGGTCCCGCTGATCGAGGAGATACGGCCGATCGTGACGGGCCGCCTGGACTCGGTCAAAGAGCCGCACTCTCGACTGTTCACCGGTCCGCGCGGTGGCCGGATCAGCACGGCCGTGCTCCGGGACGCGACACATTGGGATGAGGTGGTGACAAAGCTGGGCTACGAGCATCTACGACGGCACGACCTGCGGCACACCGGCCTGACGTGGATGGCTGACGCCGGGGTACCGGTGCACGTGCTCCGCAAGATTGCAGGGCACGGTTCGCTGACCACGACGCAGCGGTACCTACACCCCGACCGGCAGTCAATCACAGAAGCCGGTACCGCTCTCAGCGCCCATCTCGCTCGCAGGCGCCCGACCCAGCTACGCGTGGTCTAACTACGCGGCGCCCGCCAGCCTCGCGGGCTGGCGGGCGCCGCTGTGCGTTTAGGTCGTGCTGATTTCGGGAGGCGCCGACGCCGCCAGCAGGCTATGAGAGCCAACAGGCGCGCGTCCATCCCACTCGGCGCCCTGGCGCCAGATCGCTTCGATACCAAGCGACATCAGCAGGTCCACCAACGCGTCACCGACTGGTTCGGAGAACAACGCCACCAGCGAGGGATCAGGGCGGCCAGCCTCCCGGTAACAGAAGTGCCGGTAGGAGAAGAGCTGACCGATAGCCTCTCGGACAGCATGTTCAGCGTTGATCCGAACTGTCTTTACCTCCACAAGCCAATGCTGGCCCTGCCCTCTGACGGTCAAGTCGCAGGGGTGCGCGTTGTTGGCCGATATCAACCCAGCCTTCTTGGCCCGCTCCACGAAGTCGTTGAGCAACGCCTCATGCCGCCGCGTTCGCTCCTGAACATGATCCTTCACATGAGCCATGTAGTCCGCGGGCGTCTTCGGCCGGAAGGCAGGTGGCTTTGGCTTAAACTCAAGCTTGGCACTCTTCGACTCTGCGGTGGTGCTGATCAGACCCGGCTGACTCGCCAAGACTTCTCGTTTGATGGCGACACAGGCCTCGTACAGCGCAAGGAAACGAGCGAGGTCGGCTCGCAACGTCTCCTCGGCCGGCAACTGCGTGGGGTCGTACTCGATCGCGGCGACGTTGCCCTCTTCGTACCCTGAAGGTAGGAAGTACTTCCGCGGCGCCCCGAGTTGGATCGCCGCGACCAAACCGGTCAGCGCTTCGTCGCTCAGGTGCTTCCGCAGCAGGGCACTCTCTTCCCGCAGAGCAGCTAAAGCCAAATCCTTGCAGGTAACGCCCTCCAGATCCTCCTCGCCCTTCTCCTTCTTCTTCTGAGCGTTCTGGTAATGCTGCGTCGCACCTTGATTCATGCTGAGGTAAACCCGCGGAAGATCCTTGCGGAACAGGTAGACGACGTAGAGCCCTTCCTGTGCCGTCGTCGTCACCTCTGGGTCAAGGACCGCGATCCAAGGCACGAGGGGCAGCGACTGACTAGACCCGCTCACACGAACGTTCATCCCTGGCGGTACAAGCGACGGCAGTTTGCGCCACACCTGCTCCAGGTGCTTCTGCGCTGGCTGCTCTTTCCCCTTCAGGTGTCCGTAAGCGTGCATGTGAACACCGCGCAGGGCTTCCCCGAGATCCATAACAGCGGATCCTAGAGCGGTGGACGACATGAAAGGTCCACCGATCGCTTGCGATCCAGCCGCCTTCGGCGCTCGTTGGTCCCCAGATGGTCCCCAACCAGGGAGGTAGTTGCCCGACGTAACAGCCTGCTGCACTCACGAGAAAAGGGCCGCCACCTGGGAAAATAACCCCAGTGACGACCCTTCGTCTACTGTCGGGACGGCCGGATTCGAACCGACGACCCCTTGACCCCCAGTCAAGTGCGCTACCAAGCTGCGCCACGTCCCGATGCCACCGCCAGGTCTCCCCTGCGGCAGCCGGTACAGCTTAGCGCAGGATCTTCCCGAGGTACGCATGGGCCCCTTCGGCGAGCGCCGCCACACCCTCTTAGGCGTCCTAGGAGGATAGGTGGGTGCGGGAACCAGGGGCGGGTACGGCGAACGCCGGGTCGGGAGGGTCCCCGGCCCGGCGTTCGGTATCGCTGTTGACGAGGAAGGGTCAGCCGTGGGCCTTGCCCCGGCCACCCGGGCCAAGCTTCTTACGCGGGCGTACCGAGATCTCCACCGGACTTCCCTCGAAGCCGAACTCCTCGCGGAGCTTACGCTCGACGAAGCGCTGGTAACCGGCGTCCAGCGGCGCGGTGGTGAAGAGAACGAAGCGCGGCGGGCAGGTGCCCGCCTGGGTGGCGAAGAGGACCTTCGGGGCCCGCCCGCCGCGCACCGGGTGCGGGGTGGCCTGGACCAGCGCGGTGAGCCACGAGTTGAGGTGCGCGGTGGGCACCCGGGTCTCCCAGCTCGCCAGGGCCGTACGCAACGCCGGGGCGAGCTTGTCCACCGCCCGCCCGGTCATCGCCGACAGGTTCAGCCGGAGTGCCCACGGGATGCGGCGCAACTCCCGTTCGATCTCCTTGTCCAGGTAGTACCGGCGGTCCGCGTCGACCAGGTCCCACTTGTTGAAGGCGATGACGAGCGCCCGGCCGGACTCGCTGACCATCGACAGGATCCGCTGGTCCTGCTCGCTGATCGGCTCGCTGGCGTCGAGCAGCACCACCGCCACCTCGGCCGCCTCGATCGCCGAGGCGGTGCGCAGGCTGGCGTAGTACTCGGTGCCGCTGGCCTTGCCAACCCGCTTGCGCAGTCCGGCGGTGTCCACCAGGTGCCAGGTCTCGCCGCCGATGTGGACCAGGCTGTCCACCGGGTCGACGGTGGTGCCGGCGACCGAGTCGACCACCGCCCGCTCCTCACCGGAGAACCGGTTGAGCAGGCTGGACTTGCCGACGTTGGGGCGGCCGACCAGGGCCACCCGACGGGGGCCGCGCGGCCGGTCCTCCACGATCTTCGGGGCCTCGGGCAGCGCGTCCATGATGGCGTCGAGAAGTTCGCCGGAGCCACGCCCGTGCAGTGCCGACACCGGGTACGGCTCCCCCAGGCCGAGCGACCAGAGCGAGGTGGCCTCCACCTCGACGGCCGCGTTGTCGGCCTTGTTCGCCACCAGGATGACCGGCTTGGCGCTGCGCCGCAGCATCCGTACCGCCGCCTCGTCCACATCGGTGGAGCCGACCACCGCGTCCACCACGAAGAGCACCACGTCGGCGGTGGCGACCGCCGTCTCGGCCTGCGCGGCGATGGCCGCCGCCCGGTCCTTCGCGTCCGGCTCCCAGCCGCCGGTGTCCACCACGGTGAACTGCCGTCCGGTCCACTGGGCGTCGTACGGGATCCGGTCCCGGGTGACGCCGGGGACGTCCTCGACGACCGCCTGCCGCCGGCCGATGATCCGGTTGACCAGCGTCGACTTGCCCACGTTGGGGCGGCCGACCACAGCCACCACGGGCTGCGGCCCGGAAGGGGCCTCCTCGTCGACGTCGGTTTCGCGCAGCTCCACCCAGCCGTTGTCGTCGGTCATGCCACACCCCGCTCGGTCAACAGTTCCCGGAGTCGGGCCACGACCTCGTCGATGCCCAGCTCGGTGGTGTCCAGCACGACCGCGTCCGCCGACTGCTGCAACGGGTCGGCCGTGCGGGTGGAGTCCAGCCGGTCCCGGCGGGCCAGGTCGGCGGCGGTGGCGGCCTCGTCGGCGGCGTCCTCCGCGCTGCGGCGCCGCGCCCGGGCCACCTCGGAGGCGGTCAGGTAGACCTTCAGCTCCGCCTCGGGGGCGACCACCGAGCCGATGTCGCGCCCCTCGACCACGATCCGGCCGGCGTGGGTGATCATCTCCCGCTGGCGGGCCACCAGCAGCGCCCGGACGGCCGGTACGGCGGCCACCGCGGAGACCGCGCCGGTCACCTCGGGGCCCCGGATGTCGGCGTCGACGGCGACTCCGTCGACGGTCACCCCGTACCCCTGGGGGTCGGTGCCGATGCGCAGGTCGATCTCACCGGCGACCTTGGCCACCGCCTCGGCGTCGGCGGGGTCGACGCCGCTGCGCAGCACCGCCCAGGTGACCGCCCGGTACATCGCGCCGGTGTCCAGGTAACGGGCGTCGAGCCCGGCAGCCAGTCGCCGGGAGACGGTGGACTTGCCCGAACCGGATGGCCCGTCGACAGCGACCACACATCGCCCGGTCCGTACGTTCTCCGCCACCGTGTGTCCTCCTCAGCCCGTACCCCGCCAACCGTCGTTGTCCCGACGTTCGACGAGCGGTTACCCATCGTGGTCCATCATGCCTGGCGGTCCGACCCGCCCCCGCCGGCACCGCCACCGGGCGATCCGCGCCACCCGCCGCCCAGGTGCCGCGACGCGGCGGACAGCCCGACCCGCGGGCCGCCTGGGAGCCTACCGGGACCGTTTTCCCGAACCGCCGGCTCAGTCACCCACCGCGCGGAACAGCGCGGTGACCTCCGCGTTGGTCAGCCGCCGGGTCCGACCCGCGCGCAGGTCACCGAGCCGGATCGGCCCGATCGAGGTACGCACCAACCGGCTCACCGGGTGCCCGACCTCGGCCAGCAACCGCCGGACGATGTGTTTGCGCCCCTCGTGCAGGGTCACCTCCACCTGGGCGGTCTTGCCCAGGGTGTCCACCACCTTGAAGGAGTCGACCTTCGCCGGGCCGTCCTCCAGTTCCACCCCGGCCATCAGCCGCTTGCCCAGGTTGCGCGGGATCGGCCCGGTGACCTGGCAGAGGTACGTCTTCTGCACCCCGTACGACGGGTGCATGAGCTTGTGCGCGAGGGTGCCGTCGTTGGTGAGCAGCAGCAGGCCCTCGCTGTCCGCGTCGAGCCGCCCGACGTGGTAGACCCGCTGCTCGACGCGGTTGCCGAGGAAGTCCGCGAGCGCGGTGCGCCCCTTCTCGTCGGCCATCGTGGAGACCACCCCGCTTGGCTTGTTCATCGCCAGGTAGACCAGGCGGGTGTCGACCTGGAGGCGCTCGCCGTCGACGTTGATGACGTCCCGGGTGGGGTCGGCCCGGTCACCGAGCTGGGCCACCCGGCCGTTGACGGTGACCCGACGTCGGAAGATCAGGTCCTCGCAGGCCCGACGGGAGCCCACGCCGGCGGCGGCGAGCACCTTCTGGAGGCGTTCGGGCCCCTCGTAGACGGGTGCGTCGGGGCGGGGGGCGCGGTCATCGCGTGGCATCGGCAAACTCTTCTACGTCGTCGGGGAGGAACGGGGCCAGCGGCGGCAGGTCGTGGACGCTGTTCAGGCCGAGCTTCTCCAGGAACAGGGTGGTCGTCCGGTAGAGGAACGCGCCGCTCTCCGGCTCGGTGCCGCACTCCTCGACCAGACCGCGGGAGACCAGGGTACGGATCACCCCGTCACAGTTGACACCGCGGATGGCGGAGATCCGAGAACGAGTCACCGGCTGCTTGTAGGCGACCACCGCCAGGGTTTCCAGCGCGGCCTGGGTGAGCCGGACGGTCTGCCCGTCGAGGATGAACCGCTCCACGTACGGGGCGTAGTCGGGGCGGGTGTAGAGCCGCCAGCCGCCGGCCGCGCGGCGCAGCTCGAACCCGTGCCCGGCCTCGGTGTAGCCGGCCGCGATCCGGTCCAGGGCGGCGCCGACCCGTTCGGCCGGCTGCTCCAGTACCTGGGCGAGGGTCAGTTCGCTGACCGGCTCGTCGACGACCAGCAGGATCGCCTCCAGCGCCGCACGTAGCTCTCCCTCGTCCATCGGGGTCGCCGTCGGGACGCTCTCCCGCGCCGCACGACCACCTCTGCCCGGGGTCGTGGTGGCGACCGGCCCCGCCAGGGGCGCTTCTCCACCACGATCCGCAGCGGTCGGCTCCGGTGGGGCGGCCGGGGCGGATGGCGGCGACGGCTCGCCCGGCGGGGTGAGCCCGGCCTCGACGGGGGTCGACGGCGGTGTGGGCAGCTCGACGGGGGCCGGCGACAGGGTGACCTCGGCTTCGGCGGGAGCCCGCGGTGCCGGCGGCTGGGTGGACGGGGTGGCGTCGGCGTCGCTCTCGGCGTCGGCGTCGCTTGTGGCGTCGGGGGCGGGGTCCGGGACCGGAGTGGGGCGACGTTCCCACGGGGGAACCCACGCGGCGGCCTGATCGGCGAGGGATCCGCCGCGCTCCTCGTTGCTCATCCCGGTCACTCCTCCGTCGTCGTCCCGGCGACGCCCGGCCCACCGCCGTCGACCGAGGCAACCGCGTCCGCCGATGCCGCATCGTCGGCCGATACCGCGTCGTCGACCGGTACGGTCCTGTCGGCCGGTGCCACAGCCTCAGCCGGTGCCACAGTGTCCGCCGGGGCAGCGCCGTCGGCCGGGGACGGCGCGCCGGCGTACTCGTCGATCTGGAGGTCGGTGTCGCCGTCGGCCGGGCCGGTCCAGCGTACGGTCAGCTCTCCGAGCGCCTGCTCCTGGGTGAAGGCGACCAGCCCCTCCCGGTACAGCTCCAGCAGAGCCAGGAACCGGGCCACCACCTCCAGGGTGACCGCGCAGTCGGCGCAGAGCAGGGAGAAGGTGGCGGTCCCGGCGCGGCGTAGCCGGTTGGCGAGGATCTGGGCGTGTTCCCGGACGCTGACCCGGACCATGTGCACGTGGTCGATGGAGACCACAGGAACTGGTTTCGGGGTCATCGCCTTCACCGCGAGCTTCAGTAGCCGCTCGGGCCCGATGCCGAGCACCAGGTCGGGCAAGGCCTGCGCGTACCGGGGCTCCAGGCTGACCGCGCGGGGGTAGCGTCGCCCGCCCTCGGACTCCAGCGCGGCAATGTACGCCGCCGCCTCCTTGTACGCCTTGTACTGCAACAGCCGGGCGAAGAGCAGGTCCCGCGCCTCCAGCAGGGCCAGGTCCTCCTCGTCCTCGACCTCGGCGGCGGGCAGCAGTCGGGCGGCCTTCAGGTCGAGCAGGGTCGCGGCGATCAGCAGGAACTCGCTGGCCTCGTCGAGGTCCCACTGGTCGCCCATCGCCCGGATGTACGCGATGAACTCGTCGGTGACCTGGTGCAGGGCCACCTCGGTGACGTCCAGCTTGTGCTTGCCGATCAGTTGCAGCAGAAGGTCGAACGGGCCGGTGAAGTTGGCCAGCCGGACCGTGAAGCCGCCGCTCTCCCCGGCAGCCCCGGACTCGACACCGACACCAGTCCCGGAGACATCAGCAGCAGACCCCGACTCGACACCGGCGGTGACCGCGACGGCGGCGCCGGCAGCGGGCGCGGCCGGGTCGGCCGGCGCGGCGGCGACGGGGTCGAGCGGTGGTGCGGTCACCGGACGACCGTAGTCCACGTCCCGGATGCCCCGACTACCGCTCCGCCTGGGCGGCGATCACCTCACGCGCGAGCTGCCGGTAGTTGCGCGCGCCGGACGAGGCCGGGTCGAGGGTGGTGATGGGCGCCCCGGCCACCGTCGACTCGGGGAACTTGACCGTCTTGGTGATCACGGTCTGGTAGACCTTGTCGCCGAACGCCTCGACGACCCGCTGGAGCACCTGCCGGCAGTGGGTGGTGCGGCTGTCGTACATGGTGGCGAGGATGCCCTCGAGTTCGAGGTCGAAGTTGAGCCGCTCGCGCACCTTGTCGATGGTGTCCAGCAGCAGCGCCACACCCCGCAGGCTGAAGAACTCGCACTCCAGCGGGATCAGCACGCCGTGCGCGACGGTCAACGCGTTGATGGCGAGCAGACCGAGCGAGGGCTGGCAGTCGATGAGGATGTAGTCGTACTCCTTGCGGATGGTACGCAGCACCCGCGCGAGCGCCATCTCCCGGGCGACCTCGTTGACCAGCTGGATCTCGGCGGCCGAGAGGTCGATGTTGGCCGGCAGGATGTGCAGCCCGGCGACGTCCGTCTTGATCAGGACGTCCTCGGCGGTGACGTCGTCCTGCATCAGCAGGTTGTAGACGGACAGGTCCAGGTTGTGCGGGTTGACCCCCAGGCCGACCGAGAGCGCGCCCTGCGGGTCGAAGTCGACCAGCAGTACCTTGCGGCCGTACTCGGCCAGGGCCGCGCCCAGGTTGATGGTGGTGGTGGTCTTCCCGACGCCGCCCTTCTGGTTGGCCATCGCGATGATCCGCGCCGGACCGTGCCGGTCGGTGGGCATCGGCTCGGGGATGGGCTTGCGCATGGTGTACGCGGCCGGGTCCGCCGGACCGAGGTCCGTACCGAGCGCGGCCTGCTGCTCGCGGAGCTCGGACGTCCACGTCTCGGCACGGTCGCCGTTGCCAGCCATGTCCTGTTGCCCCCTCCCGACGACCACCCGGCGTCGGAGCCGTCCGACGTCCCTCTGCAGCGCCGCTGCGCACCCCGGTCCGTCGCCCCAGGAGGTCCGCGCCGATCCCGACTGTACGCCACGTTCGAGCAGGCCGGTCGGCACCGGGTCGGCGTGTCGGGCCGGTCGGCGGTCGCCACCGGCCCGGGGTAGGCCGGGGTGACGATCGACACAGTCGCTGCCGGCGGACGCGACCGGTGGGAGCCACCGGAGGGCGGGACAGCAGGAGCCGGCGGAGGAGTCGGCCGACGGAAGCCGACGGACAGCGCAGGCAGCGGGAGCCGGCGAACGGCTCGGCCGGCGGGAGCCGGTGGAGGCGCCGGCTCAGCCGCGGGCCCGGGGATGGGCGGTGGCGTAGACCTCACGCAACCGTTCCACGGTGACCAACGTGTAGACCTGGGTGGTGGTGACCGAGGCGTGACCGAGCAGTTCCTGCACCACCCGGACGTCCGCCCCGCCGTCGAGCAGGTGCGTGGCGTAGGAGTGGCGCAGGGTGTGCGGAGAGACCGCGCCCGGCCCGTCCACCGGCAGCCCGGCCCGCTCGGCGGTGCGCCGCAGGATGGTCCACGCGCCCTGTCGGGACAGCGCCCCGCCCCGGGCGTTGACGAAGACCGCCGGGGTACCCCGACCGGCGGCGACCAGCCCGGGCCGGGCCCGGACCAGGTAGGCGCGGAGCGCCTCGGTGGCGTACCCGCCGACCGGCAGCAGCCGGGACCGGCCGCCCTTGCCGCGCAGCAGCACGGTCCCCTCCGCCGGGTCCAGGTCGTCGACGGCCGCGCCGACCGCCTCGGAGATCCGCGCGCCGGTGCCGTACAGGAACTCCAGCAGCGCCCGGTCCCGCAGGGCCAGGGAGGCGCCCTCGCCGGCCGCCCGTACCGACCCGGCCGCCTCCAACAGGCGGACCACGTCGTCCACGGGGAGGGCCCGGGGTAGTCGGCGGGGTGGGGTGGGCGGTCGGACGTCCCGGCTGGCGTCCGCGCCGACCAGCCCCTCGCGCAACGCGAAGCGGTGCAGGCCGCGTACCGCGCTGGCCGCCCGGGCGGCCGACGAGGCCGCCAGCGGCGGGTGCCCGGCGTCGCCCGCCCGCAGCGCGGCCAGGTGCGCCTCGACCTGCCCCGGCCCGACCGAGGCGAGGTCGGTCACCCCGGCGGCGGCCAGGGTGGCCAGGTAGCGGTCCAGGTCCCGCCGGTACGAGGCGAGGGTGTTCGCCGACAGCCCGCGCTCGACGGTCAGGTGGTCGAGGTAGCCGCGCACGGCCCGGCGCAGGGCCGGCGCGGGTGCCGGGTCGCCCGGGTCCGTGACCGCCGGCGCGGGGACCGGACCGGCCGTGTCCGTGACCGCCGGCGCGGGGACCGGACCGGCCGTGTCCGTGACCGCCGGCGCGGGGACCGGACCGGCCGTGTCCGTGACCGCCGGCGCGGGGATCGGACCGGCGGTGTCCGTGACCGCCGCGCCGGCCGGTGGCCCGCCGCTCAGCCGAGGACCTCCGCCAGGGGCAGGGTGGCCATGCCGTGCGCCTCGGCGACCGGGCCGTAGGTGACCTGCCCCTCGTGGGTGTTCAGGCCGAGAGCGAGGGCCGGGTCCCGGCGCAGCGCCTCCCGCCAGCCGTGGTTGGCCAGTTCCAGGGCGTACGGCAGGGTGACGTTGGTCAGCGCGTACGTGCTGGTGTGCGGAACCGCGCCGGGCATGTTCGCCACGCAGTAGAAGATCGAGTCGTGCACCCGGTAGGTCGGCTCGGCGTGCGTGGTCGGCCGGGAGTCCTCGAAGCAGCCGCCCTGGTCGATGGAGATGTCCACCAGGACGCTGCCGGGCTTCATCCGGGAGACCAGCTCGTTGGAGATCAGCATCGGGGCCTTCGCGCCGGGCACCAGCACCGCCCCGATGACCAGGTCCGCGTCGAGCACGGCCCGCTCGATCTCGTACGCGTTGGAGGCGACCGTCTGCAGGTGGCCCCGGTAGATGGCGTCGGCCTGGCGTAGCCGCCCGACGTTCTTGTCCAGCAGCAGCACCTCGGCCTGTAGGCCGAGGGCGATGGCGGCGGCGTTCATGCCCGACACGCCCGCGCCGATCACCACGGTCTTGGCCGCGTACACGCCGGAGACGCCGCCCATCAGGATGCCCCGCCCGCCGCCCTGCCGCTGGAGCTGGTACGCGCCCACCTGCGGGGCGAGCCGGCCGGCGACCTCGGACATCGGGGCCAGCAGCGGCAGCGACCGGTCGGGCAGCTCGACCGTCTCGTACGCGATGCCGGTGACCTTCCGGTCGATCAGCGCGTCGGTGCACTCCTTGGAGGCGGCCAGGTGCAGGTAGGTGAAGAGCACCTGCCCCGCGCGCATGCGGTGGTACTCCTCGGCGATCGGTTCCTTGACCTTGAGCACGAGGTCGGCGCTGTCCCACACCTCGTCGGCGGTGGACAGGATCTTCGCTCCGGCGGCGGCGAACTCCTCGTCGGTGATGCTGGAGCCGGCACCGGCGCCGGACTCGACCAGGACCTGGTGACCGCTGCGGCTGAACTCGTTCACACCCGCCGGCGTGATCGCCACGCGGTACTCGTGGTTCTTGACCTCGCGTGGGATTCCGACCTTCACGACGACACCCTCTCCTCGGGGCGGCACTGCCCCGTACGCTCGGTGCGCGACGGCTCCGTTGCCGTCGCGGCCCACCGCTCCTGTCGGCCGCAGTCTAGGGCCGCCGGCACTGGTGGAGAGCCAACAGAGTGACACCCCGTGCACGGCTCTCCTGACGGTGTGTCAGGCATGCCTGGCCAACAACGTGAGTCGGCCTCGGCCGTTGGGACAGTGTTCGCCCATTATCGTCCGATCAGCCCCACCTCGCTGCGGACAGCCGGAAAGTCGATCACTAGGGTGTCGCCTCATGACCTACCCTCCTCAGTACCAGTACCCCGACGGCGGTGTCTCCGACAAGAGCAAGGTCGTCGCCGGAATCCTCGGGATCGTGCTCGGCGGCTTCGGCGCCGGCCGGTTCTACATGGGCGACACCAAGACCGGCGTCTGGCAGCTCATCGTCAGCCTGGTGACCTGCGGCATCGGCGGCATCTGGGGCTTCGTCGACGGCATCCTGATCCTGATCAACGGGGGCGTGGACGGCCAGGGCCGACCGCTGCGCGACTGACCCCACCGACAGCCGGGGGCCGTGCGGCGTACCGCACGGCCCCCGTCGTCACGTCGGGCTCCGGTTCAGCTCCAGGGCCGGATCCGGCACAGGTCGGATCAGCCGGGCAACGGGGAGTCCGCCGGGCGCAGCGGCGCCCAGTCGGCGTCCCGGGCCCGGGCGGCGGCGAGCAGGCCCGCCACGCAGGAGGCGTTGGTGATCTCCCCGGCCAGTACCCGGCCCACCGCCTCGTCCAGGTCGACGCGGACGACCTGCATGTCCGCCTCCTCCTCGTACCGCTCGTGCCGCTGACTCACCGGCACCTCGACGAGGTCGCGGGCGAGGAAGATCCGCACCCGCTCGGTGGAAAAGCCAGGTGAGCTGTGCAGGTCGACCAGCAGGTCGACCCGGCCGGCGGTCAGGTCGGCCTCCTCGGCCAGCTCGCGCAGCGCCGCGGCGGCGAGGTCCTCCCCGTCGACGTCCATCAGCCCCGCCGGCAGCTCCCAGAGGTACTCGCCGACCGGGTGCCGGTACTGGCGGACCAGCACCACCCGGCCGGCCTCGTCCAGCGCCACCACGGCGACCGCGCCGACGTGCCGGACCACGTCGCGGGTGGCGGTACCGCCGCCCGGCATGGCCACCTCGTCGGTGACCACCTGGAACACCCGGCCGGCGTACCGCTCGGTCCGGTTCTTCAGCTCGTAGCGGTGCCCGGTCACGACGTGGCGGCCGCGGTCGCCGCGGCGTCGTCCCGGGACGCCTCGCCCGCCTCCGGGGCCGGTCGGCGCGACGCGCCACCGTCCAGCTCCACCGGAAGCTGGTCGGCCTCGGAGTAGGTCACCGCGGCGTGCACGAAGGCGGCGAAGAGCGGGTGCGGCCGGGTCGGCCGGCTCTTCAGCTCCGGGTGTGCCTGGGTGGCCACGAAGAACGGGTGCAGCTCGCGGTCGAGTTCCACGAACTCGACCAGCCGGCCGTCCGGCGAGGTGCCGGAGATGTGCAGACCGGCCTTGGTCAACGTGTCCCGGTAGGCGTTGTTCACCTCGTACCGGTGCCGGTGCCGCTCGCTGACCTCGGTGCTGCCGTACGCCTCGGCGACGATCGACCCCTCGGCCAGCTTCGCCGGGTACGCCCCGAGCCGCATCGTGCCGCCCAGGTCACCCCGGCCGGCGACGATGTCCTCCTGGTCGGCCATGGTGGCGATCACCGGGTGGACGGCCTCCTCGTCGAACTCCAGCGAGTTCGCCCCGTCCAGACCGCCGAGGTGACGGGCCACCTCGATGGCCATGCACTGCAACCCGAGGCAGAGACCGAGCAGCGGGATGCCGTTCTCCCGGGCGTACCGCGCGGTGCCGATCTTGCCCTCGATGCCCCGGACACCGAACCCGCCGGGGATGAGGATGCCGTCCACGCCGGCCAGGGCCGCCGCCGCGCCGGCCGGGGTGACGCAGTCGTCGCTGGGCACCCAGCGCAGCTGCACCCGGGCCCGGTGGGCGAACCCGGCGGCGCGGATCGCCTCGCTGACCGACAGGTACGCGTCGGGCAGGTCGACGTACTTGCCGACCACCGCGACGGTGACCGTGTGGCGCGGGTGGTGCACCCGGTCGAGCAGGTCGTCCCAGCTCGTCCAGTCCACGTCCCGGAAGGAGAGGCCGAGCCGGCGCACCACGTACGCGTCGAGCCCCTCCCGGTGCAGCACCTTGGGGATGTCGTAGATGCTCGGCGCGTCCGGGGCGGCGGTGACCGCCTCCCGGTCCACGTCGCAGTAGAGCGACAGCTTGTGCTTGAGCTTGTCCGGGATGTCCCGGTCGGAGCGGCAGACCAACGCGTCCGGCTGGATACCGATGCTGCGCAGCTGCGCCACCGAGTGCTGGGTCGGCTTGGTCTTCAGCTCCCCCGACGGGGCCAGGTACGGCACCAGCGAGACGTGCAGGTAGAAGCAGTTGTCCCGACCCAGGTCGTGCCGGACCTGCCGGATCGCCTCGAGGAAGGGCAGCGACTCGATGTCGCCGACCGTGCCGCCGACCTCGGTGATCACCACGTCCGGGACGTTGCCGTCGGCGTCCGGGTCGGCCATCGCCAGGATGCGCGACTTGATCTCGTTGGTGATGTGCGGGATGACCTGGACGGTGTCGCCGAGGTACTCGCCGCGCCGCTCCTTGGCGATCACGTCCGAGTAGATCTGCCCGGTGGTGACGTTCGCCTTGCCGGAGAGGTCCTGGTCCAGGAAGCGCTCGTAGTGGCCGACGTCCAGGTCGGTCTCCGCCCCGTCCTCGGTGACGAACACCTCGCCATGCTGGAACGGGTTCATCGTCCCGGGGTCGACGTTGAGGTACGGGTCGAGCTTCTGCATCACCACCCGTAGCCCCCGGGCGGTGAGCAGGTTGCCGAGGCTGGAGGCGGTGAGGCCCTTACCCAGCGAGGAGGCGACGCCCCCGGTGACGAAGATGTGCCTGGTCGTCCGTGCTGATGGGGCCAAGGCCTGCTCCCGTGTCGTCCGTTGCGGTCGTGCAGACCGCCGTGCCGATCAGCCAACTGATCACGCGATCCACGGGATTCCACGGTAACACCTCGCCCAGATCCGTCCCGGATCGCACCCACCGGACCGAACCCCGGTCAGGCGGTCGCGACCTCGGTCGACGTCCGGGACACCCGGTCGGTCGCCTCCTCCGGACCGGCGGTCTCCCCGGCCGTACGCCCCTCGCCGGCCGCTGGCGGGTTGCCCGGGACGGCGTCGTCCGCGTCACCGTCCTCGGGGCTCCGCGTACCGGTGACGAAGTCCTGGGGACGGTTGCCCGGCGGCTGGGTACGGTCGGCCGCGTGGTCGAGCACCCGCAGCGAGGCCAGTACCGCCATCGGCACCACCAGCGCCCCGGCCGCTCCGGCGACGTCCAGCGCCGAACCGCCGAGCAGCCCGCCGATGACGGCGGCTACCGCCGTACCGGCCATCACCGCCCGCATCGCCGGATAGATCCCGAAGAGCCGCATCAGGCCACCCCAGGGCTGGAACAGGGCGAACCACACCAGCACCGCGCCGACCACGGCGATGACGGTCAGCGGGCTGCCGACCAGGGTGTCGAAGTTCGCGCCGCTGGACCGGTGGACGGTCAACCCGGCCCGGCCCTCCCCGAGGGCGGCGAGGAACCGGCCGAGGCTCCCCCGATCGGCGGCGGGTCGGCGCAGGTCCAGCAGGCCCAGCCCGATGGTGGCCGCCAGGCCGGTCATGGTCGCCCAGGCCAGCCGGTTCAGGGTCAGCCAGCCGCCGGTGCAGATCACGGCGGCGACGGTCACACCGGCGGTCAGCGCGATCGCGCCGACCGAGTCCGAGCCGAAGTACGGGCTGCCGACAACCACCACGGCCGCGGTGCCCATGGCCACCACCACGGTCGGCCGCCACCGGCGACCGACCCGCTGGGCCAGCCACCCGGCGGTCAGCAGCACCCCGGCGAGGAACGCGCCGAGCCCCACCGTGCCGAGCCCGGCGTACCGGCCGCCCTCCAGGGCCGAGTAGCCCACCACGCCGTTGAGTTGCAGGCGGGCGCCGGTGAGCACGTCCGCGCCGACCGCGAGGGTGGTCAGCCCGGCCACCGCGCCCAGTGGTCCCAGCGTACGGTCGTGGCCGGGCGCGAAGCGGACCAGCGTGGTCACGCCGACGAGCAGCAGCACCGTCACCACGGCGAAGTGCCAGCCGGCGTGCTGTCCCCGCCACCACGGCACCAGGTCGGCGACCAGGGCCGCCGGGATGGCCAGCGCGGCGGCGACCAGCAGCACCTCGACGGTCCCCACCACGAATCGGGGCACCGGGGTCGGCCCCACCGGGCCGGCGTGCCGGCGGGCCCGGCGCAGCAGCGGAAGGACGGCGACGGCGAGCAGCACCTGGAAGGCGGCGAGCAGGACGAAGAACCACCGGGCCACCCGCCCCTGGGCACTGGCCTCCCGGTCGGCGTCGGTCGGTACGTCGACGGCGGCCCGCAGGTCCGTCGGCCGGTCGTCGACCGGGGTGGCCGCCCGACCGATGAAGTTCCGCTCCGGCAGTGGCCGGCCGAGCACGGTCAGCGCGGTGGGCGCCAGGTCGGCCAGTTGCAGGTAGCCGTCCCGGCCGGTACTGGCCGAGGTGAGCCAGCCCCGTTCCCAGCCCGGCCCGTCGGCGACCGCCACGTGCAGCCGGGACGGCTGGGCGGTGTCCGAGACACCCGCCACCAGCACCAGCGAACGGGGCGGTCGGGCGGCCAGCACCCGGGCCAGGTCGGCGTCGGCACGGCGCGCGGCGACGTCCCGGGTCGCCTGGTCCTCGCCGCTGACCGTGCCCAGGTCGACGATGCTCAGCACGCAGGAGCCCAGCAGGGGCGCGGGGTCGGCGGGCAGGGTGGGCGCGTACCGGTCGACCCGGCCGAACGGGCGCGCGGCGGCCACCGCGGCACCGGGGCCAACCGCCACGGTGCAGCGCACCGACTCGGCCAACGCGCCCGGCACCGCCCCCCAGGCCAGCCGTTCCTGGTTGTGCAGGACCACCGCCTCCTGCTCGGGCAGGTTGGCGCCGAACCCGTCGGGCTGCTCCACCTCGACGTCCACGTCGGGGCAGGTGCCGGCGGGCCGGTTGGTGTTCCAGGCGGCGAAGTTGCCCGCGCCCAGGGTCAGCCAGCCGTCGACCGGACAGGTGGGCCGGCGGGCCGACCGGGCCGACAGCGAGCCGATCGAGCCGTTCTCGGCCATCCGCCACAGCGTCGGCGTGGTCTCCGGGTCCACGTCGTCCCAGCGCAGTCCGGGCACGCCGACGATGACGACGAAGTCCGCGTCCGGACGGCGCGACGCGCCGTCCGGCTCGGCGGCCAGCGCGGTCACCCCGAGCACCACGGCGAGCAGGGTGAGCAGGAGCGGTGCGAGGCGGCGCAGCATCAACCACGCCCCGTCGTGGCCCCGGCGTCCGGGGTGGCCGGCCCGGTGCTGCCCGCCGTCAGGTCGGCGTAGAGGTCGGCCAGCTCGGCGACGGTGTCCGCCTCGGTCGGCCAGGTCGCCGCCCGGACGGTGCCCCGGCGGACCAGGTCGGCCCGGCGGGGCTCGTCGTCGAGCAGTTCGCGCACCGCCCGGTCCACCGCGTCGACGTCGCCGGGCGGCACCAGCACCGCCGCGTCGCCGACCAGGTCCGGCACGCCACCCACCGCGGTCGCCACCAGCGGTACGCCAGCCCCCAGCGCCTCCTGCGCGAACAACTGCCGGGCCTCCCAGTCGCTGGTCACCACGGCCAGGTCGGCCCCGGCGAGCAGGTCCGCCACGTCGGTGCGGTGGCCGAGCAGGGTCACCGGCGCGCGGGCCGCCGAGATGCGGGCGGCCAGCGACAGGTAGGCCGGACCGCTCCCGGCGATGACCACCACCGGCGGCGGGGTGCGGTCGCGCCACCGGGCGGCGGCGTCGACCAGCACGTCGTAGCGCTTCTGCGGGTGCAGCCGCCCGACGGAGAGGATCAGCGGCTGATCGGGGGTGACGGCGAACTCGGCCCGGACGGCGGCGCGCCGGCGGCGCGGCGCGGGCAGGGCCGGCGCGGCCACCGGAGCGAGCCGGGCGTCGGCGGCGCCGAGCGCGGCGGCCCGGTCGACCAGGTCGCTCGACGCGCCCAGCGCGACCCGGACCCGACGGGCGACCACCCGCTCGGCCAGACCGGAGAGCTGCCCCCGCAACCCCCGGGCGAGGACGGCGTTGTGCCAGGTGACCACCAGCGGAGCGGTGGGCCGGGCGAGCACCGCCACGAGGCCCGCCCGCAGCCCGTGCGCGTGCACCACGCCGACCGGCTCGGCGGCCAGGGCACGGCGCAGCGCGACCACCGCGCGCGCGTCGGCCGGGGTCGGGTTCGCCGGGATCTCCACCGGGGTGAACCGGGCGCCCGCGCCGACGAAGTCGAACTGTTCGTGGGTGGCGGCCGGACCGCAGACCAGCACGGACGCGCCCTGCGCGACCAGCCCCCGGGTCACCGACCGGACGTGCTGCCCGACCCCGCCCGTGCTCGACGCGAGGAGGAGGGCAACCGTGCCCTGCCACCCGGCCCCACTCCTGGCACTCACCGATCCACCTTCCGTCCTCCGGGGCCCGTTCACCGACGGTCGGCGCGGGCTCGAGCGGGCAGCCGGCGCAGCAGTCCCGCCAGCAGCGGTCGCACGTCCCGCCGGTCAGCCGGGTACGCCACGGCGAGGAACACCACGCCCACCACGACTCCGGACAGCATGCCCTCCAGCGCCGCCCCGAGTGTCGTCGGGGTGCCGGCACCCGTCCCGGCCAGGGTTCGGGCCACCACTGTTCCGGCCAGCGCGGCGAGGGTCGCCGCGAGCACCCCGGCGGCTCCGGCGCGCAGGCTGCCGGCGAGCGCGGCCGGTCCCGCCGCGCGGCGCACGGCGACCAGCAGCAGCCCGCCCAGCAGCAGCATCCCGGCGCTGTTGGCCAAGGCGACGGCCAGCACCCGGTCGCCGACCGGCAGAGCCGCTGCCAGCGGCAGCGCGGCCACCGGCACGGCGAGCCACCCGACGGTGATCGCCACGGTCGCGGGCCGGGTGTCGCCGCGTGCGTACAGGGCCCGGGAGAGGACCGCGAACAGGCCGTACCCGAGCAGTCCCGGCGCGAACCCGGCGATCGCGGCGGCGGTCGCGTCCGCGCCGAGCGGGAAGAACCGCCCCACCGGGAGGGCCGTGCCGACCAGCGCCGCCGCGCCGAGGCAACTGAACAGCAGCACCCCCCGGACGGTCGGCGCGAGGGTCCGCCGGTATTCGTCCTCGTCACCACCGGCCGACGCCGCCGCGAGCGTGGGGTACGCGGCCACCGCGAGCGGCACCGCCAGCACCGCCCAGGGCAGCAGGTACATGGTCTGCGCCAGGTTGAACACCTGGGGGGAACCGGTGGGGCCGCCGGTGACCCGGTTGAGGATCACCAGCAGGGCGACCTGCTGCGCGGTGACGGTGACCGCGCCGGCCACGGCCAGCCCGCCGATCCGGGCCCGCGCGTCGGCGGTGAAGGCGTACCCGAATCGGGGCCGCAGCCCCAACCGGCGCAGCGGAACCAGCAACGACAGCGACAGCACCAGCACACCGAGGGTGGTGCCGGCCGACAGGATCAGCTCGCCGCCCCGGCTCACCTCGGCCACCGTGGCGTCCCGGCCTTCGGTGCCGGCGAAGGCGAGGTAGACCACGATCACGGTCAGGCTGGACAGCAGCGGGGCGAGCACCGGCCAGGCGAACCGCCGGTGCGCCTGGAGCACTCCGGTCAGCACGATGCCGATGCCGTAGAGCGGCAGCTGCGGCGCGAAGACCCGCAGCATCCGCGCCCCGGCCGCGAGTTCCTCCGGGGACCGGCTCTCGCTGATCGCCCCGATGAGCGGGTCGGCCATGAGCGCCACCAGCACCGCCAGCGGCACCAGCAGGGTCACCGTCCAGGTCAACAGCGCCCCGGTGGTGGCGGCCACCGCCGACCGGTCACCGGCCGCGACCGCCCCGGCCAGCAGCGGGACGACCAGGCTGGCCAACGCGCCACCGGCGACGATCTCGAAGACGATGTTCGGGACCGTGTTGGCGATGACGTACATGCCGCCCAAGTCGCTGTCCTCCACGACCCACGTGAAGACCGCGGTACGGGCGAAGCCGGCGAGCCGGGCGGCGACGGTGAGGACGGCGATGAGCGCGGCCGCCCCGGCGACCCGCCCAGCGCCGGCGAGGGGTGCCGGTGCGCTCACGTCAGGCCGGTCGACGGCCCAGCGCGTCCAACTCGCGCAGCCCCGGGGTCCGCTGGATGACCGCCGTGAAGCTGACCTTCTCGCTGGCCGCGGTGAGTCCGGCGAGCACGGCGAGGATCCCGGCCCGACCGACCGGTCCCGTCCGGGCGGCCAGGGCGACGCCGAGCAGCGCGCCGAGCGCGTTGGCCCCACTGTCGCCGAGCATCACCTGCTCGTCCAGGTCGTCGCGAATCAGCCCGGCGGCAGCGCCGACTGCCCCGGCGGCCAGCCCACCGTGCGGGCCACGCACCAGCGGCGTGCCGAGCAGGATGCCCGACTTCAGCGCCCGGCCGGGGCGCAGGTCGAGCAGGTTGAGCAGGTTCGCCGTGCCGGCCACCACCCCGGCGCCGAGCAGCACGTCGGTGGTCCGGCCCAGGGTGCCCAGCCGCTGCCGCCGTCGGTGGGCGGCGACCTGTGGATCGGCGGCGAGCAGCGCGGCGGCGGCGAGACCGGCCGCGCCCACCCCGACGACCTTCACCAGGCCGGCGGTGACCATGCCCTCGCGCAGCGCGGTGAGATGGCCGGCGAAGCCCTTCGCGGCCTTCTGCTCCGGGCGGGCGCCCACCACGTCGTCGTAGAGTCCGACGGCACCGGCCCCGAGCCCGGCGACCAGCGCGGCGGCGCCGGAGGCAGGGCTGGCCGCGCCGAGCGCGCCGGCGGTGGCCGCGCCGGCGGCGAGCGCCGGCCCGGCGGCGAGGGTGACCGTCTGGCCGCGGAAGTTGGTGCGTTCCAGCGCCGGGCCGGCCGGCGACGTCCGGGCCTGGCCCAGCAGGTAGCGGGCGGCGAGCGCGCCGCCGACACCGGCGGCCAGCAGCCGGGCGGTACGGGGCCAACGGCTCATGCCGACCACCGCCGGGAGAGGTGCGCGCGAGGGGAGGATACGGGCATCGGAGTGCTGCGTTCGCTCACTGGGGCAGTTTAGGCAGCAGCGACGCGGCGCTGTCGCCGACACCGTAGTGTCCCGCCTTCTTCTCGTCGACCTGCTGCTTCAGGGCCATCGCGGTGACCAGCTGCCCCTGCACCGTGTTGGCGTTGTCGACGGTGGAGATGGTCTGGGCCAGTACCGGGTCGCCCCGGACCACGGCGACCGCGTTGCCGTCGGCCGAGCCGTTGCCGGCGACGACGATCGCGCCGGTCCGGTCGAACTGCTCGACGATCTTCACCACCGACTCGTCCTTGCGGTCGGCATCCTTGTCCGGGTACGGCTGGCCGCTGACCACCACGACCGCCTCGGCGGCGCCGGTGACCGGCTCGGCGGACGTGACGTACCCGGCGTTGGCGTACGAGGCGAGCACCGCCTTCCGGTCCGCCTCCGCTACCGCGGGGGTGCGGTCCAGCAGCACGTTGGCCAGCAGCGCGCTGGACGTCTCCACGCCGTGCCCGTTGCCGGGCAGGTTGGCGGTCGGCGCGCCGGTCGGGCCGGCCGCGGTCGCGGTCAGCTCGAGCAGTTCGGTGTTGTTGTCAGGGCTGACGAACTTGTCCTGGACGTCGAGTCGACCGGTGACGGTGGCCCCGGCGGTCTGGAGCATCTTCACCACACCCTCGGTGTGGTCCCGGCCGGTGGGCAGGCTGAGCACGATCACCCGCTTGTCGGTCAACGAGCCCGGCAGGAACGCCAGGGCCATCTCCGCCGCGAACTCCTCCTCCAGGTCGAGTTCGCGTTGCATGTTGTTCACCGTCTGGCGCATCTGCTGGTTGGTCTTGCCGAGGTGGTTGACCCGTTCCCGGAGCGAGTCGGCCACCGGACCGTTCAGGGCAGCGGTGCCGACCACCAGGCCGATCGCCAACGCCAGGAAGACCGCGGTCAGGGACACCACGTGGTAGCGGAAGTTGATCACGCTTGCAGCCTCTTGATCGGTCGGGAGTTAGAAGAGCTGGCCGAGCTGGAACACGAAATTGTCCCACCACTCCGAGGCCACACCCAGGTACGCCTTGCCGACGGTGGAGACGGCCACCGCCGAGGCCATCGCCGCAACCGCGGAGAGGACCAGCAGCAGCAGGGAGGAGCCGGAGATGCTCTGCCGGTAGAGCCGGCTCACCCCCTTCGCGTCGACCAGCTTCCCGCCCACCTTGAGCCGGGTCAGGAAGGTCGAGGCCATGCCGCCGCGCCCCTTGTCGAGGAACTCGACCAGGGTGGCGTGGGTGCCGACGGCGACCAGCAGGGAGGCGCCCTTCTCATCGGCCAGCAGCATGGCGAGATCCTCGCTGGTGGCGGCGGCGGGGAAGGTCTGGGCAGGCACCCCGAGCCCGTTGACCCGGGCCAGCCCCGGCGCCCGCCCGTCCGGATACGCGTGGACGATGATCTCGGCGCCGCAGCGCAGCACGTCGTCGGTGACCGAGTCCATGTCCCCGATGATCATGTCAGGGGTGTAGCCCGCCTCCACCAGCGCGTCCGCGCCGCCGTCCACGCCGATCAGCACCGGCTTGAACTCCCGGATGTACGGGCGCAGCACGTCCAGGTCGTCTTTGTAGTCGTAGCCACGGACCACGATCAGGCAGTGCCGGCCCCGCATCTCGGTCTGGATCTCCGGTACGCCCACCCCGTCGAGGAGCAGGTCGCGTTCCTGCCGGAGGTAGTCCATGGTGTTCGCCGCGAACGCCTCGAGCTGCACCGACAGCCCCTCGCGGGCGTCGGCCATCGCCTTGGCCACCGTCTCGGCGTCCTGGAGGGTCCCGTGCGCCACCGGCTCGTCGCCGACGTAGACGGTGTTTCCCTCGATCCGGACGACGTCGCCCTCCCGGATCCGCTGGAAGACCCCCTCTCCCAGGTCGTCCAGGAGCGGAATGCCGGCGGACACGAGCACCTCCGGCCCCAGGTTCGGGTACCGGCCGGAGATCGACGGCTTCGCGTTGAGCACGGCGGCGACCCCGACGGCGACCAACGAGTCGGCCGCCACCCGGTCCACGTCGACGTGGTCGATCACCGCGATCTCACCCGGCCGCAACCGACCGACCAGTCGCTTCGTCCGGCGGTCGAGGCGCGCGGTGCCGACGACGGAGCCCGGTTCCGCGCTCCGGGTGCGGCGCAAGGTGGGTAGACGCATCGTGACCATCCTGGCATGGGAAGCAGGGTTTTCCGTCGCGACATGCCTGAGCAGGGCCGCCTACCCAGGGAAGCACACCAGAGCGCAGCCGGGTGTGGCTGCGCTCACAATGCCGAGGTCACGGCCGCCGTTCCCGGGCCGCCACCGCCAACAACTCCTCCGCATGCGCGATACCCAGATCGGAGTCCGGCAAACCCGCGAGCATCCGGGCGAGCTCCCGGGCCCGCTCGGTGTCCTCCACCACCCGCACGCCGCTGGTGGTGACCGCTCCCCCGGTGTCCTTCGCCACCACCAGGTGGCGGTCGGCGAACGCCGCCACCTGCGGCAGGTGGGTGACCACCAGCACCTGGTGGCTGCGGGCCAGCCGGGCCAGCCGACGCCCGATCTCCACCGCCGCCTGACCGCCCACCCCGGCGTCGACCTCGTCGAAGACGAGCGTGGGCGGGCCACCGGAACCGGCGAAGACCACCTCGATGGCGAGCATCACCCGGGACAGTTCGCCCCCGGAGGCACCGCGCTGCAACGGCAGCGCCGGCGCGCCAGGGTGGGCCAGCAGCCGCAGCTCCACCTCGTCCGCGCCGTCCGGCCCGATGCCGACCTCCGCGCCGTCGACCGACAACGTCGGCTCGTTCCGCCCCGCCGTACGGGGCAGCACCGCCACCTCGATCCGCGCGTGTGGCATCGCCAACCCGGCCAGCTCGACGGTGACCTGCTCGGCGAACCGGGTCGCCGCCTCCCGCCGGGACGCCGACAGCCCGGCGGCCAGCTCGGCCACCTCGGCGGCCAGACGCTGCCGTTCCCGGTCCAGTTCGTCGAGGACCTCGTCGGAGGTGTCCAGGTCGGCCAGCCGGGTCCGCGCCCGCTCCGCCCAGGCCACCACCCCGTCCACGTCGTCGGCGTACTTGCGGGTCAACGTGCGCAACGCGGCCCGCCGCTCGTAGATGGTCTGCAACCGGGCCGGGTCGGCGTCCAGGGCCGCCAGGTACGCCGACAGCTCCGCCGAGACATCCCCGACCAGGGTGGCCGCCTCCTCGATCCGGGCCGCCAGGTCGGCCAACGCCGGATCGGTGCCGGCCTGCGCCTCCAAGGCCCGCCGCGCCACGCCCAGGAGAGAGTTGGCGTCCGGTACCTCGTCGGTCGGCTCCGCGCCACCGGCCACACACTGGTGGGCGGTCTGCGCCGCGGTGCGCAGCCCCTCGGCGTGCTCCAGCCGCTGTGCCTCCGCCTTCAGCTCGTCGTCCTCGCCCGGCTGCGGGTCGACCCGGGTGATCTCGTCGAGCCCGAGCCGGAGCAGGTCCGCTTCCTGGTGGCGTTCCCGGGCGTTGCGCCGCCGGTCGGCCAGGTCGTCGACCACCCGACGCCACCGGGTGTACGCCTCGCGCAGTTCGTCGAGCAGCTTCTCGTGCTCCGGGCCGGCGAACCGGTCCAGCGCGGCCCGCTGCTCGGCCGGCCGCAGCAGCCGGAGCTGGTCGGACTGGCCGTGCACGGCCACCACCTGCTCACCGACCTCACCGAGCATGGCCACCGGCATGCTCCGGCCGCCCAGGTGCGCGCGGGAGCGTCCCTCCACGGTGACCGTACGGCTCAGCAGCACCGCCCCGTCCTCGTCCGGCTCGCCGCCGGCGTCGACCACCCGGGCGTGCACCGACGCTGCGGTCCGACCGGTCAGCCGCAGTCGCCCCTCGACCACCGCCCGGCCCGGCTGGGCGCGCACCCGACCGGCGTCGGCCCGGCCACCGAAGAGCAGCCCGAGGCCGGTGACGACCATGGTCTTACCGGCACCCGTCTCGCCGGTGATGACGTTCATGCCGCCGGTCAACGGCAGCGTGGTGTCCTCGATGACGCCCAGTCCGGTGATGCGCAGCTCTTCCAGCACAGCCACCGACAGTAGACGCGAGGCCCGACAGTTGACCAGCCGACGCGGGTGGGTCGTCGCCTGACCAGCGGCGACGTACAGTTCAGCCCCGTGTTGGACGTGATCGGCCTGACCAGGGACGAGGAGGACGTCTACCGCTGCCTGGTGCACCTCACCACGGCGCGGGTGGACGAGCTGGCCGCGCGGCTGCGCCGCCCGGTCGAGGAGATGGACGCCCCGCTCGCCGGCCTGCGCGGCAAGGGACTCGTGCTGCCGACCGGCCCGGAACCGGACGCCCCGCTGCGGCCGTTGGCGCCCGACGTGCCACTCGGCGAGGCACTGCTGCGCCGGCAGGAGGCGCTGGAGGCCGCCCGGGCCGCCGTCACGCGGCTCACCGAGGAGTACCGGGCCGGGATGCGACGTCACGATCCCGGCCACCTGGTGGAGGTGGTCACCGGCGCGTCGGCGCTGCGCGAGCGGCTGCGCGACCTCCAGAACAGCGCCCGGGTCGAGGTGCTCTGGTTCTGCCGGGCGAACCCGTTGGCCATGGCCGGACCGGAGAACGTCGAGGAGTTCGACGCGCTGGCCCGGGGCGTCCGCTACCGGGCCATCTACGAGCGTGACATGCTCCTCGATCCGGGCGCGCTGGCCGACGTCGAGCAGGGCGTACGTGCCGGCGAGCAGGCCCGGGTCCTGGACCGGCTGCCGGTCCGGCTGGCCATCGTGGACGGCCGGACGGCGCTCTGCCCGCTGGTTCCGGAGCGCGGCGACGGCGAGCCGAGCGCCGCGGTGATCGGCCGCAGCCAGTTGCTCGACGCGCTGCTGGCCCTCTTCGAGAGTCACTGGTTGATGGCGACGCCGCTGCGCTCGTCCGCCGCGCCGACCCGGGCCGGCACCAACGGGTACCGGCCGGACGCCGACGAGGTCCGGTTGCTGTCGCTGTTCGTGGCCGGCGTGCCGGACAAGTCCATCGCCTCGCAGCTCGGGGTCAGCCGGCGCACCGTGCAGCGGCGGCTCGCCGACCTGATGGCCGTCGCCGGCGTGGACACCCGTCCCGGGCTGGCGTTCCAGGCCGCCCGGCGGGACTGGATCTGAGGTACGGGGCGGGACGGCCGTGCGCCGTCCCGCCCCGCTGTCAGCGCAGCCCGTACGCGTCGAGCACGGTCTGGTCGACGGTGTTGCCGGCCCCGTCGCGGGCGTGCACCCGCAGCGACACCGTGCCCGTCCCGGCCGGTACGACGGCGGAGAACCGGGTGCCGGAACCGTGCACCGGCACCGACCGCCAGCTCCGTCCACTGTCGAACGACACCTCGGCCCGCAGGGCGGTGCCGGTCGGTGCCGCCACGCCCGCCGGCTGGCGCAGGGTCAGCCCCAGCCGGTGCGCCCGGCCGCCGGCCACCTCGCCGCGCAGGTCGGCCGGGACCTGGTAGTCGACCTGGAGCAGCGGCAGCGGCCGGGCCGCGTCCCCGGCCGGGCGGGCCGAGGTGAACTCCCAGGCCGTCTCGGTACGGGTGGCGAAGCGCCACTCCTCCGAGGACCGCTGCGTGGTGACGTCCAGGCGGTAACGGGCCGACTCCGGCACGGTGGCCACCGGGGCCCAGCCGTCGGAGAGGTCGGCGATCGGCCTGCCGTCGCGGCTGACCCGGACCTCCACGGTGTCCGCCTCCTCGCTGCGCCGGGCCGGGCTGTGGTTGCCGGCGGCGTCGACGAACTCGGCCACCTGAAGGTCCAGGCTGTCCCCGGTGCGGGTGGGCACCGGCGCCCCGCCGTCGGCGGGCACCGCCGGCCGGACCACCGGGCCGTGCCAGCTCTCGGTCACCCGGTCGTCGGCGGCGTACCGTCGGGGCTGCTGGGTGAGTCCGCCGGTGAGCTGTCCCCAGCTGGCGAACATGATCCGGTGCAGGACGCGGTGCTGCCACCAGGAGTCACCGGCGCTCACGAACTCCTGCCGGGTCGTGCCGGTCCGGACGATCCGCTGGTCGTCGTTCCAGGAGAACGTCTGCCACGGACGCCAACCGAACCGTTGTTCGGTGGCCCAGTCGAGGCCACCGGTGTCGCCGTAGCGGGCGGTCACCTCGGCGGTGTTCCGCGCGGTCACCGTGTGCACGATGCGGTCCGGCACCCGGCCCTTCGACACCTGGAACACGTCGTACAGGTACGGACTGTCCACGGTCAGCGTCAGGTCCAGCGTCGCCCGGCCGGCCCGCGCCGCCGCGATCAGCCGCTGGCCGTCGTCGTGCGCCACGACCAGCGCCGGGACGGGCAGCCGGTCCCCGGTCGGACGCCAGACCGTCCACGCGCTCTGGTCGGCCGGCCGGACGACGAGCACCGTCGCCGCGCCGGCGGCGGCCGCGGCGGCCACCTGCTCCTCCTCGGCGCGGTCCGGGTCGGTGGTGAGCAGCGCGGCGGCCCCCTTGACTCCGGCCAGTTCGGCCGGGCGCCCGGTGCCGGCGAACACCAGCGGCAGCTTGCGCCGGCCGGTCGGGGCCGGCGACTGGCCGAGGAGGTTGATGTCCAGCGGTCCGGTGACCCCCTTGATCTGGGCGTCCACCATCGGCGCGACGAGCTGCCAGCGGGAGGAGAACTCGAACTCGCCCTCGGTCACCGCCCGGGTCGGCGTGACGTTGACCTGCTGCACCGTGCTGAAGGTCTGCACGCCGTGGTCGACCTGCCGGCCGTTGCCGAACACCCGGTGCTCGTAGAAGCTGATCACCGAACGCTGCTCGGTGGGTTTCGGCGTCTCGATCCGGATCGGCGTGCCCTTACGTGGGTCGAGCACCACGGTCAGGTCCCGGTCGACGGTCAGTTCCGGGTCGGTGACCAGGGTGAGCTGCTCGTCCAACGGGGCGCCGTGCTCGATCAGCGCCTGGAGGATGTACGGGCCCTCCTCGACCTGCACCGACAGACCCTCCGCGCCGTCCAGCCACAGGAGCTGGTCGGATTCGGGCTGCTCGCCGAAGAGAGTCACCACCGGCGACCCGCCCGGCCCACCGGCTATGTCCAGCGCCCGGAGCGTGACGGTGTGCACCGGCCCGCTGAGGGTCAGACCGACGGCGGTCCGTACGGTGACGCCGTTCGCGCCGGTGGCCACCAGCCAGCCGCCGTGCGGGCCTCGGCCCAGCTTCGCCGGGTCGGCCCGCAACGGCACGGCCACGCTGCCGCCGGCCGGAACGGTCACCTCGGCGGCGCCGACCGCGACGCCGTCCGGCTCGGTCGCACCGCTGTCCAGGTTGCGCAGGTCCAGGGCCAGCCGCAGGGTCTGCGGGCCGGCGGTGCCGTTGGTGTACGTCACGGACCGCTCGACAGCCAGGCCCCCGGTGGCCAGCCGGCCGAAGTCGGCGGTGGCCGAGCCGTACACCCGCTGGCCGAGCGCGCGGGCCACGTCGACCCGGCCGCCGCCCTGCTCGAAGACGGTCAGCGCCGGGTTGGCCTTCGTGGTGCTGACCAGCGCGTCCTTGAGCTTCGCGGCAGTCCAGTCGGGGTGTTCCTGAGCGAGGATCGCCGCCGCGCCGACCACGTGCGGGGTGGCCATCGAGGTCCCGGACGCCTGCGTGTACGCGTCGCCGACCGGCGTACCCATGGTGGTGCCGCTGGCCCGGGCCGCGACGATGCCGACGCCCGGCGCGGTGATCTCCGGCTTGAGGCCGTTGTCGCCGAGGCGCGGGCCACGGCTGGAGAAGTCGGCCAGATTGTCGTCGCGGTCCACCGCGCCGACGGTGAGCGCGGCGGTGGCCGCGCCCGGCGTGCCGACGCTACGCGCAGTGCCGTCGTTGCCGGCGGCGACCACGAACAGCGTGCCGGTGGCGGCGGTGAGGTCGGTCACCGCCTGGCTCATCGGGTCGGTGCCGTCGGTCGCGGAGCCACCGAGGCTCATGTTGACGACCTTCGCGCCGGAGCGGGCGGCCCACTCCATCCCCGCGATGATCCCCGAGTCGTAACCGGAGCCGTAGTCGTCGAGCACCTTGCCGACCAGCAGCCGGGCCCCGGGGGCGACGCCCTTGCGCTGGCCGGCCGAGGCGGCCCCGCTGCCGGCGATGGTGGCGGCCACGTGGGTGCCGTGCCCGTGGCCGTCCCGCGTGCTCCCGCCGCCGGTGAAGTCCTGGGCGTCGGCGATGCGGCCGGCGAGGTCGGGGTGGTCGGCGTCGACGCCGGTGTCGAGCACCGCCACCGTGACGCCGCTGCCGTCCCGGCCGGCGGCCCAGGCCGTCGGGGCGCTGATCTGCGGCACGCTGTGCTCCAGCACGGGGCGGACCCGCCCGTCGAGCCAGACGCGGGCGATGCCGGAACCCAGTCGAGGTGTACCGGTGGTGGTGGTGCGGGCCTCCGCCGGGCCGCGCAGAACCGTCCACAGGTCACCGAGGTCGCCCTTGCCGACCCGGAGCGCAGCGCCGTTGATGCTCGCCAGCGGGCGGGTGTCGGCGGCCACGGCGAGCGGGCGGACCCGACCGGCGGCCGGCGCCTGGTAGCGCACGATCAGCGGCAACGCGCCCTGCGCCGCGTCGCCGTACCCGTCGGCGACCAGTTCCTGCACGTCGAACAGGTCCGGGTCGAGGACCCCGGCGGAGACGTACGGCACGACGTCGCTCGGCAGCACCCGCAGCCCGCCGTCGGCCTCGATGGTGTGGAAGGTGATCCGGTCGCGGCCGGGGCCGGGGCGGACCGTGGCGGCGACCCGGCCGGGGGCGGCCGGCGCGAGGTCGACCTGATCGCCGGTGATCAGGGTGACGCGGACGGGCGTGGCGCCCGGGACAGGCGTGCCCGGGCTCGAACCGGTGGGGCGGTCGGGGTCGGCGGACGCCGGGGCGGCGAGCCCGACCACCAACGCGCCGACCGCGCCGGCGGCGAGCCAACGTGGGGGCCAGTGCATGCTAAGTGCTCCTCTACTCCAAGAGGCCGGTCTCCGGGAGACCGACCGCTCGGAGTCTGCGCCGGAGCGCATCGCACGGTCACTAGCTGGGGGCCGCCGCACCAGCGACATGTCGCCAGGTGGACATCCCGACGGTGCCGGCCGCACGCCCAGGTGTCCGGCAGGTTACCGCCACGATCCTGCACGGCGCGACGGTCGCCGCCGCACACACGCGCGGCGACCGGACGCCCACGGCGGCGCTCAGCGGCGTGAGCCGCGCCAGCCCTGCACCGGCAGCCGGAACTTGGCCACCAGCCGGTCGGTGAAGGACCGTGCCTGCAACCGCACGACCCGCACCGGCAGCGAACCCCGGCGGACGGTGACCCGCGCCCCCGGCGGCAGGTCGTACACCCGACGCCCGTCGCAGCAGAGCACGGCGAGCGTGGTGAACGGATCCACCGTGATCGAGAAGATCGAGGTCGGCGCGGTGACCAGCGGCCGGCTGAACAGGGCGTGCGCGCTGATCGGCACCAGCAGCAGCGCCTCCACCTCGGGCCAGACGACCGGCCCGCCGCCGGAGAACGCGTACGCGGTGGAGCCGGTCGGCGTCGCGCACACCACGCCGTCGCAGCCGTACCGGGACAGCGGCCGACCGTCGACGTCGACCAGGAGTTCGAGCATCTGCGCCCGCTCTCCCTTCTCGACGCTGATCTCGTTGAGCGCCCACGACTCGATGGTCGGGCCACCGTCGAACTCGGCGGTGACGTCGAGGGTGAGCCGTTCGTCCACGGTGTAGTTCCGCTCGACCACGTCCCGGACGGCCAGGTCGAGGTCGTCGATCTCGGCCTCGGCCAGGAACCCGACCTTGCCGAGGTTGATCCCGAGCAGTGGCACCTTCGCCGGGCGGGCCAGTTCCGCCGCCCGCAGGAACGTCCCGTCCCCGCCCAGCGCGAAGACGATCTCGGCTCCCTCGGCCGCCGCCGGTCCGGCCACCGGCACCACGCCCGGCAGGTCCAGGTCCTCGGCCTCCTCGGCGACGACCCGCACCTCGAAGCCGGCGGCGATCAGGTCCGCCGCGACCGTCCGCGCGTGTTCGGTGCTGCGGCGTCGACCGGTGTGGGTCACCAGCAGCGCCGTCCGGTCCGCCGGGTCAGTCGCGCCCACCACGCCGCCCCTCCTGTCCGACCACCGCGCTCCTCGTGCCCACCGATTCCGGCCTTCCGTTCCCGACCACGGCCGCGCGGGCCCACCCCGCGCTCACTGTGCCGACCCCTCGGCCACGGCCTCGGCGTCGGCCGGGCCGCCGCCCTGGTCCGCCGGGGCGAACTCTCCGGGCGGACGCGGACCGGCCAGGACCACCGACCGGACCCGCTCGGGGTCGGCCGGCGGAGCGTCCCGGCGTAACCATACGAAGAATTCGACGTTGCCGCTGGGCCCCGGCAGGGGGCTCGCCGCCACCCCGGCCAGGCCGAGGCCGAGATCCGCGGCGGCGGCCGCCACGTCGAGCACCGCCTCGGCCCGGAGCAGCGGGTCCCGGACCACCCCACCGGAGCCGACCCGCTCCCGGCCCACCTCGAACTGCGGCTTCACCATCAGCGCCAGGTCACCGTCGGGTCGGGTGCAACCGGCCAGCGCCGGCAGCACCAGGCGCAGCGAGATGAACGACAGGTCGGCCACGGTCAGCGCGACCGGTCCACCGATCGCCTCCGGGGTCAACGTCCGCACGTTCGTCCGCTCGAACACCCGAACCCGGTCGTCGTTCCGCAGCGACCAGGCGAGCTGCCCGTACCCGACGTCGACCGCGACCACCTCGGCCGCCCCGGCCCGCAGTAGCACGTCGGTGAACCCGCCCGTCGACGCGCCGGCGTCGAGGCAGCGCCGCCCGTCGACCGGCAGGCCGACGAAGGCCGCCAGCGCGCCGGCCAGCTTGTGGCCGCCCCGGGAGACGTACTCGTCGGCCGGGTCCTCGCCGGTGACCCGCAGCGCGTCGGCGGGGTCGACCATCGCGGCGGGCTTGCGGGCGACCACCCCGCGCAGCTGGACCCGCCCCGCCTCGACGAGGGCGGCGGCTTGTTCGCGTGATCGGGCCAGGCCACGGCGGACGAGTTCGGCGTCCAGCCGGTTACGACGTGCCATGGGGTGGTTCTCCGGTCGGTCAGGTCAGGTCAGGTCTGGTCGATGGTGGCGAGGGTTTCCCGCAGCGTCTGGTAGGCGGCCTCGTAGTGGGGAATCTGGTCAGCCGGAGCGAGCCCAGCCGCGTTGACGATCGCCCGCACGGCCGCGTCGACGGCCGGATGCCGGGCGTCGTCGCCGTCGTCGTCCGGGCCGACCTCCTGGTACGACGGCGGTCCGGGACGGAATCCGGTCGTGCCGGGACGGGGAGCACTCCCGACGGCACGGGGCGGGGACCACTGCTCGGGGGCACGGGGCGGGGACTACTGCCCGGTTGCCCGGGACGGGGAGCACTGGCCGGCGGGCCCGGGCGGGGACCGCCGGGCGGCGGCCCGGGACGGAACGGAGCGCTCACGACCGGCCCCGGCGGCGTACCGGCCCGGTCATCCGGCCGCACCCGGCCCCGGCTCGTCCGCGGTCGTCCCCCGGACACCCTCTTCTTGGCGACCGTCTTCTTCACCACGGCCTTCTTCACCACGGCCTTCTTCGCCGGGGTACGCACCTCGAGCCGCGTCTCGTCCGCATCGCTGGTCCGGCTGACCGTCGCCGGGGCCTTCTTGGCGACCGTCTTCTTCGCCACCGTGGTCTTCTTCGCCACCGTGGCGGTGCGCTGCGGCTCCTCCGGTCCGACGGGGACGGATGTCGCCCTCGCCTCGCGCAACTGCCGCTCCAGCTCGCGCACCCGTCGGGTCAGCTCGGCGACCTCGTCGGCGGTGGCCAGCCCCACCACGCCCAGCGCCCGGTCCACCTCGAACCGGACCAGCTTGGTCAGTGCCTCCCGGTTGGCCGCGCTGGTCGACACGAGTTCCTCCGCCAGGGCCTGCAGCTGGGCGGCGGTCGCCCCACCGGAACCGACGAGCCGCCGGACCGCGTCCTGGGCCTTCTTCCGGGGCGCCTCCGTCAGGCCCAGGGCCAGCTCGAGGTAGGCGCGCCACGCGTCCTGCATACCTGAGTCCTTCCGCAGGGATCGGGGTGTGCTGGTGTCACGCTACCGGGCCGGCGGGTCACCTCCGTGCGGTACCGTGCCGGGGAACGGACGTGCCGCGAGGCGAGGGGGCGATGGTGGCCAGCGTTGACGAGTGCCGGCAGGCGTTGCGGGACCTGGCCGCCCGGCTGGAGGCGAACGCGGACAAGGTCCGCGAGCGCGTCGACCTGGACCGCACGCTCGCCTGTCGAATCACCGATCTCGACACGGCCTTCCACGGCCGGCTCACCGGCGGCAAGCTGGTGGACCTCGCTGACGGCGACGACCCGAAAGCCAAGATCGTCCTGAGCACCACCAGCGACGACCTGCTCGCCCTGGTCCGTGGCGAGCTCGACGTGACCCGCGCGGTGGCGTCCCGCCGAGTCTCGATCAAGGCGAACCCGTTCGACCTGATGAAGCTCCGCAAGCTGCTCTGAACCGGCCGGCCCACGCCGGTCAGCCGGACGGGCGCTCCGCTCCGGAGCTACCTCCGTCGAGGCTACTTCCGTCGGGAGGGCTGCTTCCTCAGTCGAACAGACCGAGATCCCGTAGGGCCCGCTCCGCCGCCGGCGAGGCCGCCCGTACCGGACGCTGCGCCGTCTCCGTCGTGGACCAGGCCACCGCGCAGAGCGCGGCCAGGGCGTCCAACGGGCGACCGGCTCCGCTCACCTCGAGCGCGTCGTCGCGGACGGCCACCGACCAACCGCCGGTCACCGCCTCGCCGGGAACGCGGACCACCGCGCCCGAATCGAAGAGCCCCGCCAGGTCGACCGCGACGTACGTCGGCCGGGCGTACGGCGGCGCGACAAGCAGATCGGCTGCCCCGCTGACCCCCGTCAGCACCAACAGGCTCGGTAGCCCGGCCCGGCATGCGCCCTCGATGTCGGTGTCCAGCCGGTCGCCCACCACCAGGCAACCCGCACCCTCGGCCCGGCGGGCGGCGGTGGCGAACAACGCCGGCTCCGGCTTGCCCACCACCAGGTCAGGATCCCGATCGAGCGCCGTCCGCAGTGCCGCCACCAGCGCGCCGTTACCCGGCAGCGGCCCGCGAGGGCTGGGCAGGGTGCGGTCGGTGTTGGTGGCGACCCAGGTGGCACCGGCCCGGACGGCGACCGCCGCCTCGGCCAGATCGGCCCAGCCGACCTGCGGACCGTAGCCCTGCACCACCGCGACCGGCGCCTCGTCGGCCCGGCTGACCGGGCGCAGACCCACCGCGCGAAGCTCCGCCCGCAACGCGTCCGCTCCGACCACCAGCACCGCCGCGTCGGCGGGAAACCGGTCCCGGAGCACCTCTGCGGCTGCGGCGGCCGAGGTGAGCACCTCCTCCGGCCGGGCCGACACGCCCATGCCGGTGAGCAGGTCGGCGACCTCGGACGAGCGGCGGGAGGCGTTGTTGGTCGCGTACGCGACGAGGTGGCCACCGGCACGCAGCCGGCCGACCGCCTCCACCGCGCCGGGGATCGGCCGGTCGATCAGGTAGATCACCCCGTCGAGGTCGAAGACCACCAGACGGTACCCGTCGACCAGCCGGCCCCCACCGCTGTCACTCACCGTCGGTCCGCTCCCGACGACCCGTCGGACTCCGTTCCGGCAGCCCCGCCCTCTGCGACCGCCGGACGGCCGTCAGCGTCCACCGACGCGGCCGTGTCCCCGGTACGCTCGTCGGTCCCGTCGGGCTCACCGATGCCGTCGAGCTCGGCCGTGCCGGCGAGTTCACCAGGGCCGGCGGGCTCGTCGTCCGGCAGAGTTTCGGCCGCACGGTCGGCCACGACGTCCCGGATCGACTCGGCATCCCCGGCGACCGGCGTGGCGTCACCGGTTGCCCGGGCCGCGTCCGGCTCGTCCGCACCGGCCGACTCCTCGTCGGTGGACGCCTCGTCGATCTCGTCGTCGCCCTCGAGCACCACGCCGTCCAGCTCCAGCAGGCGCTCGGCGGCGTCGGTCTCGGCGTCGGGGTCCACTTCGGCGGACCGGGCGAACCACTCCCGGGCTTCCTCGCGCCGGTCGGCCGCCAGCAACGCGTCGGCGTAGGCGTACCGCAGGCGCGCGGTCCACGGCTGGGCCGGCTCGCCGGTCAGCTCGCGGACCTGCAACATGGCCACCGCGGCGTCCTTCTGCCCAAGGTCCCCCCGGGCGCCGGCCGCCACGATGAGCAGCTCGATCGCCACGGCGGGGTCGAGCGACTCCCGGTCGGCGCCCCGGAACAGGTCGATAGCCCGTTCCGGACGCCCCAGCGCCCGCTCGCAGTCGGCGAGCACCGCCAGGTGGCTCTGCGACCCGCTCATCCGGTGGTACGTCCGCAGCTCGGCGATGGCCGACTGCCATTCCCCGGCGTGGTACGCCGCCAGCCCGACCGCTTCCCTTACGGCGGAGATGCGGGAGGCCAGTCGACGGGCCGCCAGCGCGTGCGCGAGCGCCTCGGCCGGGTCCTCGTCGATCAGCTGACCGGTCGCCACGAGGTGCCGGGCGACGGTCTCCGCCACCGGCTTGGCGAGGGAGAGCAACTCCGCCCGAACAGCGGTGTCGAGGTCGCTCGCGACGATCTCGTCCGGCAGGGCCGGTGCCTCGGCGCGGCCGCCGTCCGCCGGCTCCCGGCGTTCCTCGCGGCGCCCGTCCCGGTCCTCCCGAGGGGGACGACCAGACGAGTCGTCGGCGCGTCGACGGTCGCCGAACCGACCACCGTCGTCCCGGCGCGGGCGGTCACCGTAGCCGCCCCGGTCGTCATCCCGGTACGAACGCGACCGGTCCTGGCGGCGCTGGTCACGGTCACCGTCCCGGAAGCCCTCCCGCGTACCGCGACCACCCTGGTCGCCACCCCGGAAGCCGCCCTCCCGGCGATCCCCCCGGAACCCGCCGTCCCGGCGGTCACCCTCGCGGGAGTAGCTGTCCCGGGAACCCGGGCGGTAGCCACCGCCCTCGCCACGGTCGTCACGGCGGAAGCCGCCGCCGGGCCGGTCGTCCCGACGGAAACCGCCCTCACGACGATCACCGCCCCGGAAACCACCCTCCCGGGAGCCGCCCCGATCCTCCCGACCGAAGCCACCCCCACCACGCTCGTCACGGCGGGAATCCCCGCCCTCACGGCGGAAGCCACCGTCCCGCGACGGGCCGGAGCGGAAGCCACCCTCGCCACGGTCGTCACGGCGGAAGCCGCCGCCGGGCCGGTCGTCCCGACGGAAACCGCCCTCACGACGGTCACCGCCCCGGAACTCGCCCTCGCGACGTTCACCGCTCCGGAAACCGCCCTCGCGGGGCCCACGGTCGTCCCGACGGAACTCCCCGCCCTCACGACGGAAGCCACCGTCCCGCGACGGGCCGCCCCGGAAGCCGCCCTCACGACGGTCGTCGCCGCGGAAGCCGCCCTCACGACGGTCGTCCCGACGGAAACCGCCCTCACGGGGCGTGCGGTCGTCGCGCCGGAAGCCGCCGCTGTCACGAGGTCCGCGATCGTCGCGGCGGAAGCCGCTGTCGCGGTCGCCGCGGGGTGCGCCCTCGCGTGGGCCGCCGGAGCGGAAGCCACCCTCGCCACGGTCGTCGCGGCGGAAGCCGGCGCCGGGCCGGTCGTCCCGACGGAAACCGCCCTCACGACGGTCACCGCCCGGAAACCACCCTCCCGGGAGCCGCCCCGATCCTCCCGACCGAAGCCACCCCCACCACGCTCGTCACGGCGGAAGCTGCCACCCCGATCGTCACGGCGGCCGCTCTCCCCACGGAACCCGCCCGGTCGGCCCTCGCCGTCGCGACGGAAGCCGCCACGTTCCCGGGATCCGCCGTCGCGGGATCCACCATCGCGCGGGCCGGACCGGAAGTCGCCGGCACGGCGGTCGTTGTCGCGGTAACCGCCCTCGCGACCGCCCCGGTCCGCGCCCTGGCCACCACGCTGGTCGGCGGCACGGGAATCACGGTCGCCACGGTACGGCGGGCGGTCGTCCCGACGCGGCGACCCGTCGCGGCCACCGCCCCGGCGGTCGGTGCGATCATCGTACCGACGGGGACGGTCTCCGCCGTGCGGTCCTGAACTCACAGGTGCATCCTTCCTCAGTGCGCCACAAACAGCGCTATGCAGTCGAGGGCCGACCCCGGTGGGGCGGCCCTCGACTGAAAGAAGTCCGGCGGTGTCCTACTCTCCCACACCCTCCCGAGTGCAGTACCATCGGCGCTGGAGGGCTTAGCTTCCGGGTTCGGAATGTAACCGGGCGTTTCCCCTCCGCCATGACCGCCGTAACACTATCAACATATCAAACAACCCAACACACAGGCTGTTCGTTAGCTGTGAATCACACAGTGGACGCGTAGCGGCTTTGTAGTCAAGTCCTCGGCCTATTAGTACCGGTCGACTGAACCCGTTACCGAGCTTACATCTCCGGCCTATCAACCCAGTCGTCTAGCTGGGGGCCTTACCCATCCGAAGATGGTGGGATACCTCATCTTGAAGCGAGCTTCCCGCTTAGATGCTTTCAGCGGTTATCCCTTCCGAACGTAGCTAACCAGCCGTGCCCCTGGCGGGACAACTGGCACACCAGAGGTTCGTCCGTCCCGGTCCTCTCGTACTAGGGACAGCCCTTCTCAAGTATCCTACGCGCACGGCGGATAGGGACCGAACTGTCTCACGACGTTCTAAACCCAGCTCGCGTACCGCTTTAATGGGCGAACAGCCCAACCCTTGGGACCTGCTACAGCCCCAGGATGCGACGAGCCGACATCGAGGTGCCAAACCATCCCGTCGATATGGACTCTTGGGGAAGATCAGCCTGTTATCCCCGGGGTACCTTTTATCCGTTGAGCGACACCGCTTCCACACGCAAGTGCCGGATCACTAGTCCCGACTTTCGTCCCTGCTCGACCTGTCAGTCTCACAGTCAAGCTCCCTTGTGCACTTGCACTCAACACCTGATTGCCAACCAGGCTGAGGGAACCTTTGGGCGCCTCCGTTACCCTTTAGGAGGCAACCGCCCCAGTTAAACTACCCACCAGACACTGTCCCTGAACCGGATAACGGTCCGAAGTTAGATACCCAAATCAACCAGAGTGGTATTTCAAGATTGCCTCCACCCTAACTGGCGTTAGAGTTTCACCGGCTCCCACCTATCCTACACAAGCTAATTCGGATACCAATGTCAAGCTATAGTAAAGGTCCCGGGGTCTTTCCGTCCTGCCGCGCGTAACGAGCATCTTTACTCGTACTGCAATTTCGCCGGGCCTGTGGTTGAGACAGTGGGGAAGTCGTTACGCCATTCGTGCAGGTCGGAACTTACCCGACAAGGAATTTCGCTACCTTAGGATGGTTATAGTTACCACCGCCGTTTACTGGCGCTTAAGTTCTCCGCTTCGCCCCGAAGAGCTAACAGGTCCCCTTAACGTTCCAGCACCGGGCAGGCGTCAGTCCATATACATCGAATTACTTCTTCGCATGGACCTGTGTTTTTAGTAAACAGTCGCTTCCCCCTGCTCTCTGCGGCCATACAACGCTCCACCCGCAAGGGGCTTCACGTCTCCGGCCCCCCTTCTCCCTAAGTTACGGGGGCAATTTGCCGAGTTCCTTAACCACAGTTCGCCCGATCGCCTCGGTATTCTCTACCTGACCACCTGTGTCGGTTTGGGGTACG